>CAYOUO010000099.1:0-8972 GCA_964407155.1 uncultured Hyphomicrobiales bacterium
CATCGCCGCGGGCCTGCCGGTGATGCCGACCGAGACCCACATCGTGCCTGTGTTCGTCGGCAATGCCGATCTCTGCAAGCAGGCGAGCGATCTCCTGCTCGAGGAGCACGGCATCTACATCCAGCCGATCAACTACCCGACCGTGCCGCGCGGGCAGGAACGGCTGCGCATCACCCCGACGCCGTTTCACGGCGCCGAGCTGATTGGCCGGCTTGCGGTGGCGCTCGCCGACGTGTGGGACCGCCTCGGCCTCGCCCGCACCATCGTCAGCGACGAGCCGCAGCGCGTCGCCGCTTCCGGCAATACCCGCATCGCGGTGTTTCCGCCGGCCGGCGGCTAGGTTTCCTTCAGTTCGAGTGGTGCGCCGCGGCGTCGCTGCTCACACCCCCTCCCGAAATTGCTACGCAATTTCGACCTCCTCTCAAGGGAGAGGTTTGGCGTCCGTGCTTTCGCGGACGCGAATAAGTTCAGGCGCCCTCGATCTTTCGCGCGAGCACGAGGAGCTTGCCGACCGTGTTCCAGTTGCGGGCGGTGGCCTGGACGCCGAGCGCGCGCTCGAGCACGACGTTGGTGACCTTCGAGGTGCCCATGCCGCCGTCGGCATAGTGGACATAAAGCTCGCGCCCGGCGAGGTGCAGCTTCTCCCTGTCGACCTTCACCGCCGCGATGCGCACGGTGGCATCTTCGGCGGGCGGACCGGCGAGGAAGGAAACCAGAAGACGGTTCGGCTCGGTCTTCGCCGCTTCCGGAAACGGGTTCTGCGCGATCACCTCGGCCAGTTCATCGGCGGTGCGGACGATCACCGCCGGGCGAAAGCCGTGACTATCTTCAATGGCATCGGCCAGCTTCTTCGCCACGGCCTTGTCGGATCCCCTGGCCGAGAAGACGACGTTCCCGCTCTGCAGAAACGTCGCGGCATCGGCGAAACCGAGATCGCCGCAGAGCGCCAAGAGATCGGCCATGCGGATTTTGCCCGTGCCGCCGACGTTGACGGCGCGGAGCAGCGCGACGAAGCGCGTCAGCCGCGCTTCAGCCATGTCGCCAGCCGCTCGGTCGCGGTCCTCACCTGCCCGGCATCGCGGGCGTAGCAGAGCCGCAGATACCCCTCGCCCGCCTTGCCGAATGCGCCGCCGGGGGCGAGCCCGACGTTGGCCTCGTCGATCAGCCGGAAGGCCAGCGCCCGCGAATCGGGTTCGCCGTCCACCGACAGGAAGAGGTAGAAGGCGCCCTCCGGCTCGGCAAAGCGCACGCGCCCGGTCGCGCCGAGCCCCGCGACCGCGATGTCGCGGCCGGCGCGGGCACGGGCGACCTGCGTGGCGATGAACGCCTCACCCTCCTCGATCGCGGCGACGGCGGCGCGCTGCGCGAACACGGCGGTGCCGGATGAGGAATACTGGATGAGGTTCTCGATCACCGGTCCGAGTTCCGGCGGCGCCGACAGCCAGCCGATGCGCCAGCCCGTCATCGCCCAGTTCTTCGAGAACGTGTTGACGAAGAGGAGCCGGTCGTCCGGCGCCGCGATGTCGTAGAACGACGGCGAGCGGAAGCCCGCGTAGTAGAAGCGGTGGTAGACCTCGTCGGCGATGATCCACAGTCCGCGCTGGCGGGCGAAGGCGAGCACGGCCTTCAGTTCGTCGAGGCTGGCCGTCCAGCCCGTCGGGTTCGACGGCGAATTGATGAAGATCGCGCGGGTTTTCGGCGTCACCGCGTCGAACAGCCGGTCGAGGTCGAGCCGCCAGCCGGCGTTGCCGAAGGTCATCGGCACTTCCACCGGCCGTGCCCCCGCGACGACCGCAGCGCCGGCGAAATTCGGCCACGCCGGCGTCGGGATGACGATCTCGTCGCCGTTCCCGGCCACCATGCGCGTGGCGTACTGGATCGCGGCCATGCCGCCGCTGGTCACGAAGAAGCGCTCGGGATCGAAGGCGCGGCCGTAGACCTGCTCGTGATAGGCGGCGATCGCGGCGCGGAGCGGCGGAATGCCGCGCTGCCAGGTGTAGAAGGTCTCGCCGTCGCGGAGGGATTTCGTCGCGGCGTCGGCGATGAATGCGGGCGTCGGCAGGTCGCCCTCGCCCACCCACAGCGGAATGAGCCCCTCGCGCAGGCGCCCGTAGTTGAAAACCTCGACGATGCCGCTTTCCGGCGTCTCGCGCGCCTCGGGCCGCAGCCCCGTCGTGAACTCAGACATGACGATTTCCGGGGCGCCGATGGGAACGGTCGCCCGCCTCCCTTGGGAAGCGGGCCGACCGCGCTGGTGTCGCTCTACTTGCGGGCCGCGAGCAGGTCGCGGATCTGGGCGAGCAGGACCTCTTCCTTGCTGACCGGCGGCTCCGCCGGCAGCGGCGGCGGCTGGCGCTTCAGGCGGTTCATCGCCTTGACCACCATGAACAGCACCCACGCCACGATCAGGAAGTTGATGAGCAGGGTGATGAAGTGGCCGTAGGCCAGCGTCGCGCCGTTTTTCTGGGCGTCGGCGAGCGTCGCCGCCGGCGCGCCGTGAAGCTGGACGAACATGTTCGAGAAGTCGATGCCGCCGGTGATCAAGCCGATGATGGGCATGATGATGTCGGCCACGATGGACTGCACCAGCCCGCCGAACGCAGCGCCGATGATGACGCCGATGGCCAGGTCCACCATGTTGCCTTTGAGGGCGAATTCCTGGAATTCCTTCAGCATGGACATTGGGGTCGCTCCACTCCCTGATTCGGCCCGAAGGGAACGCCTGTTCCTTTCGGCACGAATCTCCTAGCGCCCGGTTGACCGGCTGGCAAACGCCTCGCATGGTCGGGCCGCCGCCATGGCTGCGCGGCGGGCGGAAACAGCGCAGGATCGGGGAAAAGAAGGGTGCGGAATTTCAGCGAAATCGCCTGGTGGCGGGAAACCCGGCAGCTCGCGCTGGCGGTGACGGTCGTCCTGATCGTGATCGCCCTCCTGCCCGGGCTCCTGGCCGGACCGGTTGGCGACCGCCTGTTTTCGGGCATGCGATTCGGCACCTTCGTCGGCACCATCGTCGTCCCGCTCGCCGCGCTGGTGGCGGCATTCGTCTTCGCCGCCTGGCAGCGCCGCATCGACCGCCGCCACGACGTCGCCGACAGCTAGGCTCCCATGGCGAAGCGCCACCCCGAGCGATCCTACGGCCAGCTCGCCGTCCTTTTCGGACTCTCGTTCGCGGTGCTCGCCGGCATTCTGGAGCTGCTCGACTACTTCGGCGTTCCCGCCGACATTCTGGGCACCGCCGTGTGCGGCGTCGGGCTGGTCGCGCTCGCCGCCATCGGCATCTACGCCGGCACCATGCAGAGCTCGGAGTTCTATCTCGCCGCCCGCGCGGTGCCGGCCGGCGGCAACGGCGCGGCGAGCGCCGCCGCGGTGATTTCCGGCACGCTTTTCGTCGGCCTGGCCGGAACCTACTTCGCCGGCGCCGACCGGGCGGTCGCCGCCACCATCGGCTGGTGCTTCGGGTTCGTGGTGCTGGCCGTCGGCCTCGCGCCCTATTTCCGCAAGTCCGGCGCCTTCGGCGTGGTCGACTTCATCGGCATGCGCTATGGCGGCCGGGCGGTGCGCATCGCCGCCGCGGTGGTCGTTGCCGCGGCGTTGTTTCCCGCCACCGCCGGCGCGTTTGCGATGGCCGCCGACATCGCGGCCAACCTGCTCGGCATCTCCGCCGGCGCGGCGCTGGTCATCGTCGCCGGCGTTGTCATGGCGACGACCGTGCTCGGCGGCCTGCGCGCCATCACCCGCACCGCCATTGCCGAATACATCGTCGTTGCTTCCGCGATCGTGGTCCCGGTGACGGTCGTGGCGCTCCGCGAATACCATTCGCCCTTCCCGCAGCTCGGCTTCGGCGCGGCGCTCCACGACGCGGCGTTGCTGGCGCTCGCCGGCGGCCGCGACATCGCGACCTTCAGGAGCGACGGCTCGTGGTCGTGGATCGGCGGCGGGGCCTTCAATTCGGTGGCGACGGTCGCGGTGCTCGCCGCCGGGGTTGCCGCCCTTCCCCAGCTCCTCATGCGCAGTGCCGCCGTGCGCGGTCCCGAAACCGCGCGCCGCTCGGCAGCCTGGGGCCTGCTCTTCCTTCTTCTCGTCGTCAGCGCTGCGCCGGCCTACGCCGCGCTCGCGCACTATCTCATCGTCCGCGACGTGGTCGATGTCGCGATCGAGCGCCTGCCCGACTGGATCTTCACCTTCGGCCATCTCGGTCTGGTCAAGGTGTGCGGCGTCGAGGCGACCTCGGTCGACGCCCTACTCGGCGCCTGCAGCAGCCATCCCGGCTTCACCGGCAACCTCGCCGCCAACGATCTCGCCATTGCCGGCGATGCGGTCGTGCTCGCCGCGCCGGCGATCTTCAACCTGCCCGACGTGGTCACCGCGCTGGTCGCGCTCGGCGCGCTCGCCGCCACGCTCGCCGCCGGCAAGGCGATGGCGTTCGCGATCGCCGGCGCGCTCGGCCATGACCTTTATGGCGGGCTGAGCGACGCGACGCCGTCGGCCGGGCGCCAGCTCGTGCTGACCCGGCTCGGGCTCATCGTCGTCGTCGTGCTCGCCGCCCGCTTCGCCGGCGCGCATTCCGCCGACGCCGTGGCGCTCGCGCCCGGCGCGATCGCGATGGCGGCCGGCGGCCTCTTTCCCGCGCTGATCCTCGCCGTGTGGTGGAAGCGCGCGACGGCGGCGGGCGCCATCGGCGCCATCGTTGCCGGCGGCGCGGTCACCGCGGCCCTGGTGCTGCACAGCCGGTATCCCGGCTTCCTGCCGTTCGGCGACCTGAGGCTGACCGAGATCACCGCCGGCATTGTCGGTCTCGCCGTCGGCTTCGCAGCCGCGGCCGGTCTCAGCCTGGCGTTCGCGCCGCCGGCCGAGGAGCGGCTGGTGGTTGTCGACGCCATCCGCCGGCCGGGTGGCGCACCCATCGTGCAGGAAAGCGAAAGCCTATGACCGAAGAGCGCCGCCGGCTATTTCCCGCCACCGAGCCCTTCGCGACGCACCGGCTGAAGGTCTCGGACATCCACGAGCTTTTCGTCGCCGAATACGGCAATCCGAAAGGCAAGCCCGTGGTCATCCTCCACGGCGGTCCGGGCGCCGGCATGAACGCCACCATGCCGCGATTCCATGACGCATCGGCCTACCGCATGGTGCTGTTCGACCAGCGCGGCTGCGGCCAGTCGACGCCTTACGCGGAGCTCCGCGAGAACACGACGTGGGACCTCGTCGCCGACATCGAGAAAATCCGCGAGCGGCTGGACATCGAACGGTGGCAGGTGTTCGGCGGCTCGTGGGGATCGACGCTTGGCCTCGCCTATGCCGAGGCGCATCCCGGGCGCGTCACGGAACTCATCGTCCGCGGCATCTTCACGCTCCGCCGCGAGGAGGTCGAGTGGTTCTACCAGAAGGGCGCGTCGTTCCTCGCGCCGGAGGCCTTCGAGGAATACGTGAAGCCGATCCCGGTGGAGGAGCGCGGCGACATGGTCGCGGCCTTCCACCGGCGCCTGACCGGCGACAACGAGGAGGTGCGGCTCGCCGCCGCGCGCGCGTGGGCGATCTGGGAGGGCAGCACCATCTCGCTCCTGCCCGATCCGGCGCGCGCCGCTTCCTTCGGTGAGCCGCGCTACGCGCTGGCGTTCGCGCGCATCGAATGCCACTACTTCTTCAACCGCGGCTTCATGGAACAGGACGACCAGCTGCTTGCCAACGCGTGGCGGCTGAAGGACATCCCCGGCGTCATCGTCCACGGGCGCTACGATCTCTGCACGCCGCCCGCGACCGCCTGGGAGCTGCACAAGGCGTGGCCGCGCGCCGATTACCGCATCGTTGCGGACAGCGGGCACGCCATGACCGAGCCCGGCATCATCCACGAACTGGTCAGCGCCACCGAACGCTTCAAGACGGCGTAGCCGCTTCGCGGCGGCCGTGCTTGAGCTGGTGGACCATGGCGAGGAAGCGGCTGACGATGCGCGTGGCGAGGGTTCTCGCCGGTGCATGTTCCGCTGCCGCAACTGCCGGCGCACCGCCGGCCGGAGGCGCAGCGGCGCGGTCCGCCAGCTGGTCCACCTGCGTCCGCAGCGCAGCCATCTCGGCCGTGAGCCGCGCGACGTCCCCCGCCAGCGCGTCGACCCGCGGCACGAGGCCTTCATCGGGCGCAAGAATGGGATCGCAGGTCCAGGCGCCGTTGGTGACGCTGCAATGGGTCACCGCGCCCGTTGCGGTATCGAGCCGCACGAACCCGGCGCCCGACGAATCGAGCGTGAAGCGTGGTTTCACCATTTCGGCCGCAGCGCCAGAGCCGCACGCCGCACAAATGGTGGCGACAGCCAGCAGACCCGTCAGGAGGTGCTTGCTCATGCCCGCAGCCTAGCCCGGCGCCGGCATCGGGTGAAGCACCGGGCGCGCTTGCTGGCCGCACGCCCGCCGGTTAGGTTCCCGCGAATTTCAAACGGTCGGGAGCGGCGGTGGCCACCATCTACAAGATCTGCCCGTCGCATCTCTGGCAGGCAGCGGTAGCGGCCGGCGTCTTCCACGGGTCCGACGTCGACCGCGCCGACGGGTTCATCCATTTCTCGACCGCGGAGCAGGTGGCGAGCACGCTCGCGAAGCACTATCCGGGCGCAGCCGGACTGCTGCTCGCCGCCTTCGACGAAACGAAGCTCTCCCTGCCGGTCCGCTACGAACCGGCGCGCGGCGGCATGCTGTTCCCGCACCTCTACGGAACGTTCGACCCCGCCGACGCGCTGTGGGTGAAACCGCTTGGGCTGGGACCCGACGGCCGCCACATCCTGCCGGACCTTCCGGCGTGATCTACCGGGCGCTGCGGCCGCTGCTGTTCACGCTCGATGCCGAGACGGCGCACGGTCTGGCGCTGCGCGCGCTGAAGCTCGGCGTGGCGCCCCACGCGCCGCGCGCCCCGGCCGCGTTGCGCAAGCGTGTCCTCGGCCTCGATTTTCCCAATCCCGTCGGGCTTGCCGCCGGCTTCGACAAGCACGGCGAGGTCGCCGACGCGTGTCTGCGTCTCGGGTTCGGTTTCGTCGAGATCGGCAGCGTCACGCCGCGCCCGCAGGGCGGCAATCCGCGCCCGCGCGTCTTCCGCGCCGCCGCCGACCGCGCCGTCATCAACCGCATGAGCTTCAACAGCGAGGGACACGAGGCAGTCTACCGACGACTGGCGGAGCGCGAACGCACCGGCATCGTCGCGGTCAATCTCGGCGCCAACCGCGACAGCGACGACCGCATCGCCGACTACGTAGCGGGTGTGCGCCGCTTCGCGTCCGTCGCGAGCTACCTCACCATCAACATCTCGTCGCCCAATACCAAGGGGCTGCGCGACCTGCAGGAAAAGGAGGCGCTCACCCGCCTGCTCTCCATGGTGGCCGGCGCGCGCGCGCAGGCGGCGCCGCATCCGCCGATCCTCGTCAAGATCGCGCCCGACCTCGACGACGACGCGCTCCACGGCATTGCCGAGACCGTCATCGGCCTTGGCATCGAGGGCATGATCGCGACCAACACCACCCTCTCCCGCGACGGCATCCGTGACCCGAAGATCGCGGCCGAGGCCGGCGGCATGTCCGGCCGCCCGCTGTTCGCACCCTCGACGCGCGTGCTGCAACGGCTGCGCGAGATCGCCGGCAGCCGGCTCGCCCTCATCGGCGTCGGCGGCATCGATTCGCCGGAAGCGGCGCGCGCCAAGCTCGCCGCCGGCGCCGATCTCGTCCAGCTCTACACCGGCATGATCTACGAAGGGCCGGGGCTCCCCGCCCGCATCGTCAGAGCGCTGGCTGACGAACGGGACCGGCGAACGCCGGCCCGATCCTGACCTTCAGCCGCCAGGCCAGCGTCAGCCCGCGCGCCACCAGAAAAACCAGCAAGGCGATCCACCACCCGGTGATGCCGATCACGCCCGCGGCAAGCCACCCGGTCGCGAGATAGATCGCGACCGAGGCAACGGTCGCGTTGCGCATGTCGGTCGACCATGTCGCGCCGATGAACACGCCGTCCATCTGGTAGGCGAGCGTGCCGAACAGCGGAAAGAGCGCCGCCCAGATCAGGACCGAGCGCGCCGCCGCCCGCACCGCCGGGCTCGTGCTCATCACGTCGATGATCGCCGGACCGCCGGCGAGCAGCACCAGGGTCAACACGGCGCCGGCGGCGAAACCCCACAGCACGACCAGCCACACCGCGCGCTCGAACGCCGCGCGGTTGCCGGCGCCCAGCGCCTGCCCGCCGAGCTGCTCGGCCGCCGCCGCCAGGCCGTCGAGGAAGTAGGCGGCGAATCCGACGAGGTTCATCAGCATCTCGTTGGCGGCAAGCACCACGTCCCCGGCGGCGGCGCTGCGCGCCGTGAACACGGCGAAGGCGAACAGCAGCGCGAAGGTCCGGATCATGATGTCGCGGTTGAGCACGATCAGCCGGCGGAAGGCGGCCCCGTCGAAGACGAGTGCACGGCCGGGTCTCGCCTCCGGATTTCTCAGTCGCAGCACGAAGACGGCGCCGACGATCGCGGCCGAAATCTCGCCGGCGACGCTCGCCCATGCCACGCCGGCGACGCCAAGCCCCATCCGGTTCACGAACAGGATGCTGAGCAGGATGTTCACGCCGTTGAGCACGATCTGCAGGACCAGCCCGTGTCCGGCGCGGCCCAGCCCGATGAACCAGCCGAGCAGGACGTAGTTCGCCAGCGTTAGCGGGGCGGCGAGCACGCGCACGTCGAAATACGTGGAGGTCGCCGCCTTGACTGCGTCGCTGCCGCCGATCAGCGCCAGCGCGATCCTGAGGATAGGTGCGTGGAGCACGGCGATGACGAGCCCGGAGAGCACGCCGACGATCAGCGCGCGGTAGAGCGTGGCGGTGACCTCGAGCGGATCGCGGCGCCCCAGCGCCTGCGCCACCAACCCGGTCGTGCCGGCGCGCAGGAAGTTGAACGTCGCGAACACCACGTCGAAGACGACCGCGCCGATCGCGACCCCGCCGACCAGCGCCGGATCGCCCAG
>CAYOUO010000100.1:0-3307 GCA_964407155.1 uncultured Hyphomicrobiales bacterium
TTCCAGCACAACCTGGATTCCGGCCTTCGCCGGAATGACGAGGTTCGCGAGGCGAGGTCAGTCTTCCTCCGTCACCCCGGCGAAGGCCGGGGTCCAGATCATTCGTCGCAGTGCGCCTAGGGTTTCGTCACCTTGAGATCGTCGAAGGTGAAGGTGGCGGGCGCCTTGTCCGGCGAACCGGCGAAAAGGCCGATCTGCTGGCCCTTTTCCGGAGCGGAGCCGGACAGCTTCTTGAACTGGGTGCCGTTCACATAGAACGTGGCGTCGTCGCCGACGGTGGTGACGCGCAATTCGTTCGAGACGCCGTCGCCCTTGTTGGCGCTGGGCGCGTCCTGCCAATCGACCTGGGTCAGCCATTTGCCGCGCTGGCGGCGCCATACGGACGCCTTGCCGTTCGGCGCCAGCTCAAAGACATAGAAATTGTTGACGTCCTGGTACCAGAAGATGACGCCGGCCTTGGCTTCGGTGGGATCGACGCTGGTGACCGGCGTCTCCGTCACGCACATGTCGAGGTCGTCATAGACGCCCGCGTTGTTGATCGCCCACGTATAGTTGCCGACGCCCGGCGCGAGCGTGAGGGCGCCGTTCGCCACCTTTATATTTTCCGTCGGCTCGCCCCAGGTCGGCTGAAGCTGGTCGAAGCTGTCCTGGTAGAGCACGCTCGGCCCCGGGCACACGGCCATGGCCGGCGAGGCGGCGAGCACGAGGAGAAACAGGGGGGCGGCTAGGCGAAGCAGCATCAGGCGGGCGCCAAATTGTGTGACGGCGGCAAATGCTACTGCCACCGCGGGTGCATTGACAGCATGCCGTTTATCACCGAAGCGCGCGGGTGTCGCATCGTCGTTGCGCGTCTTGCGCCTGCAGGCGCCTGACCTCGGCGACCCGGATCGGCATCATTTCCGCGCGATTTGGGCGAGACAGCGATTCAAATCGCATGTAGCGTTTACGTGCTGGTGATTCATTCCCGGCGATTCTTGTGCAGCGTCGTTCTTTCAACTGGCCCCCACGGAGCGTCAGCATGCGCGCCTATTTCGCTTTGGCTGCTTCTTCCCTGATGATCGGGTTCGCCGTTCCCGCGGCGGCACAGACGCCAGCGACGGTGAACTGGTCGGGCTTCTACGCCGGCATCAACGGCGGCTACGGCTCGGGGACCACGGCGACGACCAACGCCAGCAGCACGACGGACGGATCGCTCTTCGGCATACCCGGTACGTATACCGCTCCAAACAATGTCTTCACGGGCAGCGATTATTCGATCGATGCCAATGGCGGCTTTGGCGGCATTCAGGCTGGGTACAACTTCGTCTCCGGCAATTTGCTGGCCGGCTTCGAAACGGATTTCGACTGGGCAGACATCACGTCGCGCTCGCGCTTCCTGGGGAGCGACCAGGGACCGGTTTATGACACGACCGGAAAGCTCGACTGGTTCGGCACGGTTCGCGGCCGCGTCGGCGTGACGGCCGACCGGCTGCTGTTCTACGGCACCGCCGGTCTGGCCTACGGCCACGCGGATGGCGGACTGACGGTGACTCCGGGCACGGTGCAGAACCCGGGCGTCGGCGGTCCCTTCACCGCCTCCGACAGCCAGACCCATGTCGGCTACGCGGTCGGCGCCGGCGTCGAAGCCGCGATGACCCAGCACGTGACGCTGCGGCTGGAATATCTCTACATGGATCTCGGCAAGCGCAATTATCACTTTGCCTTCCCGGACTCCAACGGCTCGACCACCGATTCCACCGAGGCGATCACGGAGAACCTGTTCCGGGTCGGCCTGAACTACCGGTTCTGATCGTCCGCCTTCCGGACTTGTGCGGGCCAGCCGGCCCTGCCTAACTCTCCCGTGCGTTCGAATTGGCGGGAGGGGGTGCGATGGCGGGGAGCGGCGGCCGCGGCTGGGAGTTCTGGATCGACCGCGGCGGCACGTTCACCGACGTCGTGGCACGCGATCCTACGGGGGCGATCCGCGTTGCCAAGCTGCTCTCCGAGAATCCGGAAGCCTATCGCGACGCGGCCATCGCCGGCATTCGCTCGCTGATGGGGCTCGCACCCGGAGCGGCGATTCCCTCCGGCACCGTGGCGACCGTGAAAATGGGGACGACGGTCGCCACCAACGCGCTGTTGGAGCGCCGGGGCGACCGCACGCTGCTTCTCATCACGCGCGGATTTCGGGACGCGCTGAAGATCGGCTACCAGGCGCGCCCGGATATTTTCGCCAAGAAGATCGTGAAGCCGGAGATGCTCTATGAGCGCGTGGCGGAAGTCGGCGAGCGCGTGCGCGCCGACGGCATGGTGGAGATGGCGCCCGATCTCGAGGTGGTGCGGCGCGACCTTCAGGCGGCATGGGACGCTGGCATGCGCTCGGTCGCGATCGTGTTCATGCATGCATGGAAATATCCGGCGCATGAGGAGGCGGTGGCAGGCCTCGCGCGCGGGATGGGCTTTCCGCAGGTCTCGGTGAGCCACGAGGTCTCGCCGCTGGTCAAGCTGATCGGGCGCGGCGACACGACGGTGGTCGACGCCTATCTCTCGCCGATCCTCAGAAGATACGTGGAGACGATCCAGTCCGAACTCTCGCCGGACATCACCCCCAGCCGTCACTCCGACGAAGACCGGGGTGCGGTCGCGGCAGTCGACAAAGATCTGGATTCCGGCTTTCGCCGGAATGACGAAAGAGAGGGCCCGCGCCTGATGTTCATGCGCTCGTCGGGCGGGCTGACGTCGGCGGCGCTTTTTCAGGGCAAGGATGCGATCCTTTCCGGACCTGCCGGGGGCGTCGTGGCCGCGGTGGAGACGGCGAAGAGCGCGGGATTTGGCAAGATCATCGGCTTCGACATGGGTGGCACGACGACCGACGTGTCGCACTATGACGGCGAATACGAGCGCGCGTTCGAGACGGAGGTCGCCGGCGTGCGCATGCGCGCGCCGATGATGCGTATCCACACCGTGGCTGCCGGCGGCGGCTCGCTGCTGAAGTATGCGCAGGGACGCTACCGGGTCGGACCTGATTCAGCCGGCGCTTCGCCGGGACCGGCCTGTTACCGGCGCGGCGGACCGCTCGCCGTGACCGATGCCAACGTGATGGTCGGCAAGCTCCGGCCCGAATATTTTCCCGCAATCTTCGGGCCCGGACAGAACGAGCCGCTCGACAGGGAAGCCGTGCGGGCGGCATTTGCGACACTCGCCCGCGAAATCGGCGATGGGCGGGCGCCAGAGGCCGTCGCCGACGGGTTTCTCCGGATCGCCGTCGAGAACATGGCGAACGCGATCAAGAAGATCTCCGTCGCCCGCGGCTACGACGTGACCGAAT
>CAYOUO010000101.1:0-10702 GCA_964407155.1 uncultured Hyphomicrobiales bacterium
CTCGGGCTCATCCGGCTGCCGATGCGGCGCGAGATGGCGCCCTCCGATCTCACGGCAAGCCTTGCGCTGGCGCGCAGGGTTCGCCCCCTCAATCCCGACGTCCTTCACGGGCATGGCGCCAAGGGCGGCGCCTATGCCAGGACGATCGGCACGCTCTTGCGGGCATCAGGTAAGCGCGTAGCCCGCATATACACTCCCCACGGCGGCAGCCTTCACTTCGATCCGAAGACTGGCTCCGGGCGGCTCTACATGGCGTCGGAAAAGGCACTCGGCCTGATGACCGACGCCTTCATCTTCGTCAGCCGCTATGAGGCCGAGACCTATTTCGCCAAGGTCGCGCACACGAAGCGCCCGACCGCGATCGTGCGCAACGGACTGAAGGCGGAGGAGTTCACGCCGGTCGAGCTCGACGCCGAGGCGCGCGATTTCCTGCTCATCGGCGAGGTGCGCGACCTCAAGGGGCCGGACGTCTTCATCGCCGCGATGGCGCTGCTCGCCAACCGCGACGGAACGCCGGCGACGGCGCTCATCGTCGGCTCCGGTCCGGACCTCACCAAATACCGCGCCGTAGTGCGCGAGCTTGGCCTGAACGCGACCATCGAGTTCCGCTCGCCGATGCCGGCACGCGAGGCGTTCCGGCTCGCGCGCACGGTGGTCGTGCCGTCGCGGGCGGAATCGATGCCCTACGTCGTGCTCGAGGCGATCGCCGCCGACAAGCCCGTCGTCGCCACCAGCGTCGGCGGGATTCCGGAAATCTTCGGCGGCTACTCCGGCCGCCTCGTGCCGGCCGGCGACGCGCCGCGCCTCGCCGCGGCGATGGCGGAAACGCGTCGCTTCCCGGAAGCGGCCGCCGAGTTCGCCGGCAAGCTCGCCAACCACATCCGCCAGGAATTCACCGTGGAGGCGATGGCGCGCGGCGTGGAGCGGGTCTACCGGCTCGCCGCCGGCTGAACGGGCCGTTCCGTCAGGGCGAACAGAAGCGTCCGCGCCGTTAAGCCTAACATCCGGTTTAACGCACAAACGCCGACGATTTTAGTAAATCTCCGAAGCGAACTTTAGGCGCATTCCCCTAGGTTGAGGCCAACTCGGTGGGCGCGATCCAAACATGAACGAATACGTGAATCCCAACGCCGGCGCGCACCGCGTCGAAGCCAGCGCCACGACGGCCGATGCCGCCGGCGCTGCCGCCTCGTCCGTCCGGCGATCCATCCCTCTCAACGACGCGGCCCGCAACGCCGCCGAAGGCCTCAAGCGGCCGGTAATTTCGCCGGTCCTGCTCGGCGGCCTCGGGCGGCTGCTCGAATTCGCGCTGCTCGTCGTCACCGGCGTCGCGGTCTTCGCCATTTATCTCTCGCCGTCGCTGACGCTCGACGGCTGGTACGAATTGTCGCTCATCGCGGGCCCGCTTATCACCGTCGCGCTGGTGCAGACCAGCGGCGGCTACAGCCTCGCTGCGCTCCGCCACCCCTTGCCGGCGCTCGGCCGCGTCTGGGCCGCCTGGGCGGCAACGTTCGCGATCTTCGCCATGGCGGTGTTCCTGGCCAAGGCGGGCAACAACTATTCACGCGTCTGGGCGGCAAGCTGGTTCCTCGGCGGTCTGGCGGCAACGACCGTGCTCCGCATCAGCTTTGGCGAGCTCATCCGCCACTGGACGGCGACCGGCGCGCTGGAACGCCGCGCCGTGATCGTCGGCGGCGGCGCGCCGGCGGAGGACCTCATCCGCGCGCTGGAAGGCGATCCCGACAGCGACATCCGCATCTGCGGCATCTTCGACGACCGCAAGGACGACCGCTCGCCGCGCACGGTTGCCGGCTATCCCAAGCTCGGCACCATTGCCGAGCTCGTCGACTTCGGCCGCATCGCGCGCATCGACCTGCTCATCGTGTCGCTGCCGCTCACCGCCGAGAACCGGCTGCTGCAGTTCTTCAAGCAGCTTTGGGTGCTGCCCGTCGACATCCGGCTCTCCGCGCACATGAGCAAGCTGCACTTCCGCCCGCGCACGTATTCCTTCGTCGGCGGCGTTCCCTTCCTCGCCGTCGCCGACAAGCCGATCACCGACTGGGACTACGTCGCCAAGTGGACCTTCGACCACCTCATCGGCGGCATCCTGCTCCTGCTGGCGGCGCCCGTCATGGCGCTGACGGCGCTTGCGGTTCGCCTCGACAGCCCCGGTCCCGTGTTCTTCAAGCAGAAGCGCTACGGCTTCAACAACGAGCTGATCGAGGTCTACAAGTTTCGCTCGATGTACGTGAACGCCGCGGACGCCGCTGCGGCCAAGCTCGTGACTCGCGACGATCCGCGCGTCACCCGCGTCGGCCGCTTCATCCGCAAGACCAGCCTCGACGAATTGCCGCAGCTCATCAACGTGGTGTTCAAGAGCAACCTCTCGCTGGTCGGTCCGCGTCCGCACGCGGTGCAGGCAAAGGCCTCGAACCGTCTCTATGGCGAAGTGGTCGATGGCTATTTCGCCCGCCACCGTGTCAAGCCCGGGATCACCGGCTGGGCGCAGGTGAATGGCTGGCGCGGCGAGACCGACACCGAAGAAAAGATCCAGCAGCGCGTCGCGCACGACCTGTACTACATCGAGAACTGGTCGGTGCTGTTCGACGCCAGAATCCTCGCGGCGACGCCGTTCGCGCTGGTGAAGACGGAGAGCGCCTATTGACTGCGATCGCCGCCGGCGGCCTGCCGCTGCGCATCAGCGGCACGCGCGTCGCCAATGGGGCCGTCGCCTTCCTGGTGTTCCTCAGCGGCTTCGTTATGGTCGAGCCGTCGCCCTCCGATCTCGGGCTGATCGGGCTCATCGTCGTGTGGTCGCTGCTCGGGCTGCGGCTCAACCGCTACATCCTGCCGCTCACCATCCTGCTCATGCTCTATCTCGCCGGCGGGCTGCTGTCGCTCACCCAGATGGAGGAGATCGCCAGCCGCTCGGTCGCCTACATGATCACGACCGGCTATCTCGTCGCCTCGGCGATCTTCTTCGCCGCGATCGTCTCGTACGATCCCGAACAGCGCCTGCAGGCCATTCGCCGGGGTTACATCGCCGGCGCGACAATCGTGGCGCTGGTCGCCATCCTCGCCTACTTCAACGCCATCCCGCACGCCGACCTGTTCAAGCTCTACGCGCGCGCCAAGGGCACGTTCAAGGATCCCAACGTCTTCGGCCCGTTCCTCGCCCTGCCCATCGGACTCCTGTTCCGCGACATCATCACGCGGCGCTCGCGCTGGACGCTGATCGAGGTCGGGCTCTTGCTCGTCCTCCTGTTCGGACTGCTGCTGTCATTCTCGCGCGCGGCCTGGGGTCTCGTCGCGTTCGAATTTCTGGCGATCGGCTACCTGGTGTTCGTCAATGAGCCGAACCGCATGGCGCGGCTGAAGCTCATCGGCTACCTGCTCGGCGGCGTCGCCGCCATCGCGCTCCTCGCCGCCGCGGTGATTTCGGTTCCGCAGGTGCGCAACCTCTACGAGGTGCGCGCCCACGTGGTGCAGGATTACGACGACGGCCACGCCGGACGCTTCGAGCGCCAGAAACACGGCTTCTTCCTGATCCAGGAGAAGCCGCTCGGCATCGGCCCGCTGGCCTTCAACAAGATCTACGGCGAAGACGAACACAACATGTGGCTGAAGGGCTTCACCACCTATGGCTGGCTCGGCGGCTTCTCCTACATCATCCTCGCCGCGTGGACGCTGGCTGCCGCCGCGCCGCTGATGTTCAGGCCACGCCCGTGGCAGGGCATCGCGCAATGCGCGTATGTCGTGCTGCTCGGTCACGTGATCATTCACAACGTGATCGACAACGACCACTGGCGGCATCTCTACCTGATTTACGGGATGCTGTGGGGCATGATCGCAGCCGAAAAGCTGGCGCGACGTCAGGAACGTGTGGCGCCCGAGCCGCTTCCGCGCGCACTTCCGTCCGTGACCGTCGAGCGTGCGCCCGCGCCGCGCGGCATCGCGCGCGGCCCGAGGCCGGCGCCGCTTCCCGCCTGAGTTTTCCGACCTTCCGATATTGCTTTCGCGCGACGATCACAGCCCCGCGATCAGGTGCGTTTTTGCCGGAACCGCTCCGAAGCTGCCCCGTTAATGACGGCGAGCGAGGGTGGCCTGATCACACTTGGAGTTTTTCGTCATGACGACCAGAACCTCGACCCTGCTTGCGGCTACAGCCGCGCTCGGCGCCGCCGCGTTGTTCACCGCTCCGGCGATGGCCGGAACCGGTGCCGGCCCCAACTACGATCCCTATCCGCAGACGTACAGCTATGGCCCGAGCTATGGCTGTTCGCAGTGGAATCGCGGCGGACAAATCCCCGGCTCGTATTGTGGGCCAAGCTACGGCAGTTCCTACTACTATGACGAGCCGATGTACTACGGCGAGCCCGGCGTCGGCGTGTCGTTCGACTTCGGCCGCTACGGTTACGGCAGAGATCACTGGAACCGCTGGAACCGGTAAGCGCGCGTGATGAGGAGCGGGTCCGAACGGACCGCTTCACGGCTGCAGCGGGCGAAGTGGCGCCAGGGCGCCGCTTCGTTCGTTGCGTTTGCACCGCTAATCCAGATTTCGCATCAGCCCTTCCACGACAGCGTCTGCCATTTTCCGGTGCTTCCGGACTTGATGATGGCGTCGCAGACCATGGTGGTCCCCAGCGCTTCGCGGAATGTGGGCGCCGCCGGCTTCCCACTCGCCAGGCCCTCGAGGAAGTCCGCGACCTGGTGCACGAACGAGTGCTCGTAGCCGATCGAGAGACCGGGCACCCACCAGCGGCCGAGATAGGGATGCTCGCCGTCGGTGACGAGGATCGACGTCCAGCCGCGCAGCGTCCCCGCCGTGCTGTGATCGAAGAACTGCACGTAGTTGAGATCGTGCAGGTTCCACGACAGCGAACCGCGCTCGCCGTTGATCTCGAGCGTGTAGAGCGCCTTGTGCCCGCGGGCGTAACGCGTCGATTCGAACAGTCCGAGCGAGCCGTTCGTAAAGCGCGCCATCACGGCGGCGGCATCGTCGATGCCGACGTCCTTCACCTTGCCGGTGGTCGCATCCTTGCGCTTCTTGACGAACGTCTCGGTCATCGCCGACAGGCTGCCGATGGTGCCGTTGATCCACATCGCGGTATCGATGCAGTGCGCCAGGAGATCGCCGGTGACGCCCGAACCCGCCGCCTCGACATCGAGACGCCACGTGCCCTGCCCGCCCTGCGGCACATCGGGCGAGATCGTCCAGTCCTGCAGGAAGTTGGCGCGGTAGTGGAAAATCTTGCCGAGCCGGCCGCTTTCGACGACCTGCTTGATCAGCATGACCGCCGGCACGCGGCGATAGTTGTACCAGACCATGTTGGGCACGCCCGCCTTCTCGACGGCGGCGACCATCTTTTTGCCCTCCGCGGTCGTGCGCGCCAGCGGCTTCTCGGTGAGCACCATCTTGCCGGCTTTCGCTGCCGCGATGGCGATCTCCATGTGAAGATCGTTGGGAACGCAGATGTCGACCGCGTCGATGTCCTTGCGGGCGACGAGCTTCTTCCAGTCGGTCTCGACCGACTCGTAGCCCCAGCGCGCCGCGAACTCCTCGGTCCTGGCGCGGTTGCGGCCGCAGGCGGCCTTCAGCACCGGCTGGTAGTCGAGATCGAAGAAGTTGCCGACCTTGCGATAGGCGTTGGAGTGGGCGCGGCCCATGAAGCCGTACCCGATCATGCCGACGTTGAGCGCCTTCGTTGCCATTTCTGGTCCTCCCCTCGCGTTCCGCCTATTCGACCCAGCCGTGCGCGTCGCGCACCTTGACCATGGCGCCGAGGATGGCGTTCCACGTCTCCTTCGCGTCCATAACCGAGTTCGGGAACATGCAGCCGTCCCAGCAGATGTGGCTCATCCTCTTGGTCAGTTTGCCCTTGTCGTCGCTCAGCCAGTAGCCGGCGTGCTTGGTGATATCGAGCTTGCCGTTCTTGTCGGTAACCTGGCAGTGGCGCCCGGTCTTGGCGTGATCGCCGGAGCCGAAGGTCGAGCCGTCGTTCTGCGCGACGTGGAAATCGTAGGTCCAGGGACGCAGCGCGTCCGCCACCTTCTTGTAGGCGGCGTCGAGTGCCGCCTTGTCCGACCAGTCGTAATTGGCGGGCAGCAGGCGGTCTTTCTCGGCATTGGCGCCGAGCACGAACAGCATCGAGTGCGCCATGTCGGCCTGGTAGCCGACGACATCGGGCATGCCGATGCTCTCGAGCAGGTTCACGTTCTCGCGCCATGAATGCATGCCGCCCCAGCAGATCTCGCCCTCGGCGACAAGAAACTCGCCGTGGTCCTGCGCGGCCTTGGCCGCCTCCCTGAAGGTCTGCGCGATCTTTTTCGTGTTGCCGGCGGGGTCCTTATCCCACTCCTCGACGCCGACCGAGGAATCGATGCGGATGCCGCCCGTCGGCCGGATGCCGATGTCGCGCATCTGCTCGCCGATCGCTGCCGCCTTCTTCACCTGCGAGACAAAGCGCTTGCGATCGTCGTCGGAGCCCATGGCCGAGCCACCACCCGCCCCGCCCCAGATCGGCGCGACGAACGAGCCAACCTTGAGGCCATAACCGGCGATGTGGTCGGCCATGCGCTTGACGTTGTCATAGTCGCTGTCGATCGAGAAGTGCGGCGCGGTGATGAAGAGATCGACGCCGTCGAACTTCTCGCCGTTGGGGCCGCGCGCGTCGCGGGTGAGCCGGAGCAGCGTGTCCAGCGGAATGATCGGCTCGGAATCCATCGTTCCCTTGCCGACGATGCCGGGCCACATCGCGTTGTGAAGCCGGGGATAGTTGTTAGCCATGGTCTCCTCCCACTTGCGGTCCGGCATGGGACCGGTCGCCTTGAATACTGCCGATGAGCATGCCGCCGGCGCGTTGCGCGGCCGCTCGGACTATTTCCTCAGCCCCTTCCACGGCGCCTCGCCGGAGACGTCAACCACTTCGTACCCGACCGCACCGACGCAGGGACCGAGAATGGCGACGATGGTGGCGTCCCCCGAACCAACGTTGAAGGAGGCGTGCACCATGTCGGCAGGAATGAAGGCGCAGTCGCCGGCGCCGAGGACGCGCTTCTCGCGGTCGACCCACTGCGCGACCGTGCCGGAGGTGACGTAGATCACCTCTTCCTGCTCCGGATGCTTGTGGAAGTCGTGCCCCTTGCCGGGCGCAAGCGTGACATGGATGACGGTGAGGTCGCGTGAACCGGTATTCGGCGGATTGGCCAGCCAGCCGAGCTTTCCCCAGTCGTTGATCTCGGGAACGACCTCCCGAGCCATCACAAATTTGCCGCCCATCGCATTCTCTCCCTCAGAAAGTGACCGCCTTGAAGCTGCGGGTCTGTTCGGTCAGCGCCTTCTCCACCGGCAAGCGCTCCATGCTGGAGGCGCCGTAGAAGCCGTGACAGTTCTTCGTGTGCTTCAGGATGTAGGCGGCATCTTCCGGCATCGCGATCGGGCCGCCGTGACAGAGCACGATGACATCGTTGCGCACCGCCTTGGCCGCCGCCGCGAGCGCATCGATCTCGGCGACGCAGGCATCCAGCGACTTGGCCGACGTCGCGCCGATGCTCCCGCCGGTGGTGACCCCCATGTGCGCAACGATGATGTCGGCGCCCGCCGATGTCATCGCCCGCGCTTCCTCGGGCGTGAAAACATACGGCGTGGTGAGCAGATCGAGCGCATGCGCCTGCGCGATCATGTCGACCTCGAGCGCATACCCCATGCCGGTTTCCTCGAAGCTCTGGCGCATGACGCCGTCGAACAGGCCGATGGTGGGGAAATTCTGCACGCCGGAAAAGCCCATCGCCTTCAGCTCGGCGAGGAACTGCGGCATGAGCACGAACGGATCGGTGCCGTTGACACCGGCGAGCACCGGCGTGTGCTCGACCACCGGCAGCACCTCGAGCGCCATCTCCTTCACGATGGCGTTGGCGTTGCCATAGGCAAGCAGGCCGGCAGCCGAACCGCGCCCGGCCATGCGATAGCGGCCGGAGTTGTAGATGACGATGAGGTCGATGCCGCCGGCTTCCTCGCACTTCGCCGACAGGCCCACGCCGGCGCCGCCGCCGACGATCGGGATGCGGCGATGCACCATGTCGTGCAGCCTGGCGAGGATGGTTTTGCGCTCGATCCGGGGCATTCGCTCTCCTTACGCGGCAATCGCGCGGAAATTTTCGACGAGGGCCGCTGAGAACGCCGGCTCGTTGATGTGGAGGGGCAGACGGATCAGCTTGCGCCGGGACGTCTCTCTCAGGTTGTCCGCGACGGCGCCGAACAGCGCCGCATCGGCGGCCGGGTCGTAGAACGGCTCGCCGGGCGCGTCCATTGCCGAAACGCCGCGCTCCGGAATGAGGAAGCGCACCTTGCCTTCGCAGCGATTGAGCTTGCCGGCGATCCACGCGCCGATCTTGCGGTTCTCCTCGACCGTCGTGCGCATGAGCGTGACCTGCGGATTGTGCCGGTGGACTTTCCGCGCGCGATAGGCTGCCGGAACGGTCTCGGGCGCCCAGAAATTGACCATGTCGAGCGCGCCGCAGGAGCCGACATACGGCACACCGGTGCGCGCGATCGAATCGAAGCGCGCCTCGCCCGCGCTCATCACGCCGCCGGCGACCAGATCCGCGACCTCGGTCGTCGTGGCGTCGATCACGCCGGCCACCAGGCCGCTGTCCACCAGTTTTTCCATCGCGCGGCCGCCGGTGCCGGTAGCGTGGAACACCAGGCAGTCGTAGTCGCCCTTGAGCAGCTCGACCGCCTGGGTGACGCAGGGAGTGGTGACTCCGAACATGGTGAGCGCGACGGACGACTTGCCTTCCGTCTCCTCCACGCTGTTCCGCACCATGCCGACGATGGCATTCGCCACGTTGCGAAGGACGACGCGGCTGATGCGGTTGAGGCCGGCAATGTCGGTCACCGAATACATCATCGCGATGTCGGAGACGCCGACGAACGGCCCCACGTCACCGGACGCGAGCGTGGAGACCATGAGCTTCGGCAGGCCGACGGGCAGCACGCGCATGCCGGCGGTCACGATCGACGTGCCGCCACCGCCGCCGAGACCGACGATGCCGCCGACGTCGTTCTGCGCCGCCATAAAGCGCGCGAACGCCTCGCCCATCGCGGTGACCGCGGTTCCGCGATCGCTGCCGCCCAGCACCGCGGCCGCACCGTCCGGGTGAAACGCCGCGACTTCCGTCGATTTTACGTCCGCCGCGACGACAGGTGCGCGGATGCCGACGTCCACGAGGCGCGCATCGCCACCGGCTGCGGCCACCAGCGAGCGCAGGAAGCCAAGCTCTTCGCCCTTGGTGTCCAGCGTGCCGACGACATAGATGCGCTTCACAACCAACTCCCCGCCCGGCGGGTTTTTCCCGCACTTGTCGCGGCCGCTGAACGCAACCGCACCGCCGCCGCTTCAGCGGCCGGCGCACCGCACCGTCATCGTCGCGAAGCGGGATCGGCCGGCCATGATGGACGGCCGGAGATTGACGCTTCCTCCGCCGGACGTTTTTCCGTCCGGGCATTTTTTTCACGAGCGGCCGGTGGATTTTTTCCACTCGATGAGAATGCCGCCGCTTCCTCGTTGCAATTCAAATGAGACGCCAGTATCGTATTAATATGGTGGTCTCACGTCAAGCGCGCGTCCGTCCGAAAACAACGGAGTCCGGCCCTCGAGCCCGGATGCAGCGCACGCTGCTCGCCTCCGCGATGGACCTGATGCAGCGCGGCATGGTGCCGTCGGTGAGCGAGGTCGCCGAAGCGGCCGGCGTGTCGCGCGCCACCGCGTATCGTTACTTCCCGACCCAGGCCTCGATGATCCAGGCGACGGTCGGCGAGGCGCTCGGCCCGATCCTCGCGTGGAAATCCGACACCGACGGTGCCGAGAACCGGGCGTCGGAGCTCATCGCCTTCGCCTATCCGCGCATCGAGGCGTACGAGGCGACGCACCGCGCGACCGTGCTTCTGTCTCTCTACCAGTGGACGCGGCGGCGCGCCGGAACGCTCGGCGACGAAGAGCCGATCGTGCGCGGCCACCGGCGCAAGCTGCTCACCGACGCGATGGGCCCGCTCAAGGGCCGCCTCAGCCGTCCGGCATTCGATCGTCTCGTGCAGGCGCTGTCTCTGGTGTTCGGCACGGAGGCGTTTATTGTGCTTAAAGATATCTGGGGGCTCGACGGCGATGCTGCGCGCCGCGTAGCGATATGGGCCGCCAACGCCATCGTGCGGGCCGCGAGCAGCGAAGCCGCGGCGGCGCAGGGAATGCGTACGATCAAGGAGGGGAGCAAGAAAGCTTCGGCGAACGGTTCGAAACGCACCTCACAACAATAATCAAAGAATGAGAGATCCCGCGCGGGAAGAATCCCGGCGGGCCTCATAACTAGGGAGAGGAAAATGCTAGGTAAGAAAACAATAGGCCTGTTGGCCGGAGCGATGATGTCGCTCGCTGCCGGCCCATCCTTTGCCGACGACAAGTCGCTGACGATCCTGTGGGCGGAGTGGGACCCGTCGAACTATCTGCAGCAGCTCGTCAACGACTTCACCAAGGAAACGGGCATCAAGGTCACGGTGGAGACGACACCGTGGGCGGACTTCCAGACCAAGGCGTTCACCGAGCTCAACGCGCACGGCGACTCGTACGACCTCATCGTCGGCGACTCGCAGTGGCTGGGCGCCGGCTCGACGCAGGGTCACTGGGTCGATCTCACCGACTTCTTCAAG
>CAYOUO010000102.1:0-3277 GCA_964407155.1 uncultured Hyphomicrobiales bacterium
AACAAGGGCGGTGAGGTTCGCGCGCAGCTGACCAAGTAGTCACAGCCGCGACCGTACCGGGACGGTCGGATGCGGGGGGCAGGCGCCGCTGTCCCCCGCACGCGGGCTGATCCGCACCAGCAGCTGGGCGGTAAGCCCGCAGGCCGGCGAGTAGCAGCCGCCAAACGCTTGCAGCGTGGTATCGCGAAAGACCGCGCGGACCACCATGTCGTCGCGCCGCCAGACATACTCGGCCGCCCCCTGGTAGGCGGTGGTCGGCCCCGGCAATGTGCCGCAATGCACGTCGGGCGCGCCGTAATCGCTGTCGAGCGCGAGGAACACCGTGCGAAACGCGCCGGCATTGACGCCATGCCGCGGTCGTTCGAGCTGGATGCGCTTGAGCCCATGCGTCGTCTTGTCGATCTGGTAGTAGGCGATCAGCCCGATGCCGCCGAGATCGATGTCGTGCACCACCAGCGGGGCATAGCTGTCGCCAAAATCGATCGGGTGCGGCAAGGCGACACCGCGCGCCCCCAGCGCACGCTGCACCGCTTCGGGCGATTCACCCCAGCGCGTCCCACGCCAGGCATCGTCGAGCCCGCTCGCCAGCGCCCGCCCGCCGAGCAGCAGCAAAAAGACGAGCGCCAGGCCGCGCACGGCTAGAACCGCAAGGGCAGGTTGCGCACCGCCGCGCCAAATGAGGATTGCGGCTGCGACGGCGTTTCGCCGAGCTGGCGCTCGCGGGTCCGCACGCAGGCCCGGGTCTCGGCGAAGACGCCCAGCCAGCCGGCGGCGTGCGGCAGCGCCGCGAGCAGACAGGAATCGTAGTCGGTGTAGGTCCGCTCGGCGGCGCAGCCGAAGGACGGCCGGTCGGCGCGCGCGGCGGGGAGAACGATGCGGTTCGGCGCGGTCATCGCGCCGCGCGCGAACGAGCCGCTGTAACAGCCGGAGATCACCACCACGGTCGGCGCCTTCCCGCAGCCGGTGTTCAACGCCTGCGCCAAGGCGGCCGGCCGGAGCATCTCGTCGTCGCGTGCGAGATAGATGCCGAGGCCCTTGGCGCCATGCGAGGTGATGAAGACAAAGCAGCCGTCTCCCGGCTGGCCGTGCAGTGCGGCGATGCGGTCGAGCACCCGTTTCAGCGTCGCCGGCTCGGCCGCCGGGTCGCGCGGGCCGGCGCTGGCCGCCAGCCGGTGGATGTCCGCCGCGGCGACGCCGTGCTCGCCGAGCCACAGCCCGAGCGCCCTGACGGCGTTGTCGAACACCGGCTGGGCCGTGTCTCCCGCGACCAGGACGGCTTGCCAATGGCTGACCGCCGGCGCGCGTGGTGCCCCCGCTCCCATCGTTAAGATCGCAGCGAGGAGCGCGGCGCAAAACCGCACGGCGAATTGCAGGGCAGGGAGCGGATTTTTCACGGCGTCGAGGTTGATTCGCGGGTGTTCAGCTTGTAGGCCATGACATACAGCACGCCAGCAATGTGGCATCGTTTCGGCGATCGCGTCCAATACGCGTGACGAAGCACATCTATCCATCCGTCGTGCAGCAAATAGGTGGATCCGATGGCAGCACCCCTTGCCGAGAAGGCCTGCACCCCGTGTCGCGGTGCGATCCCGCCTCTGACGTCCGACGAGGCCGAATACCTGCGCGAACAGGCGCCGGACTGGGACCTGGTCGATCACGCGACGCGGATCGAGCGGACCTATCGCTTCAAGAATTTCCGCGAGGCCTTTGCCTTTGTCGAGCGCGCCGCGGCACTGGCGGAGGCCGAGAGCCATCATCCCGATATCGGTTTCGGCTGGGGCTACGCGACGATCTCGCTGCGCACCAAAAAAATCAAAGGGCTCCATGAGAACGACTTTATCATGGCGGCAAAGCTCGACCGCATCGCCGCCGAGAACGCGGTGCCGGCCTAGCCGCAACGAGGAGCGCCAGCAATGTTCGACGCCGAACGGGTCAAGCGGCTTACCCGGCCGCGCGGACTGCCGTTTCAGATCGGTAAGATCGGCCATATCGTGATCAATGTCCGCGACGTCGCCAAATCGGCCGAGTTCTACACGCAAATCCTCGGCTTCCGGATCTCCGACGTCTATCCCGACGAGATGGTGCCCGGCGGCATGGTGTTCATGCGCTGCAACACCGACCATCATGGTATCGCGCTGGTCGGCTCGATGGATGCGGCGGCGGACAATATCGAGTTGAACCACATCGCCTTCGAGGTGCCGAGCCTCGACGATGTGATTCGCGCCCGCGACCATCTGCAACGCCACCAGGTGCCGATCGATTTCGCCGGGCGGCGGCGCGCCGGCTGCCAGATCGCGGTCGAATTCCGCGACCCCGACAATCACCGGCTCGAAATCTATTGGGGCATCGACCAGATCGGCAGCGACGGCCGGGCGCGGCCCGCGCATGAGTGGGACGGCAAGCCGTCGATCGCGGCGGCGCTCGCCGCACCGGTCCCCGGCCAAGACCTGACCCTGCGCGACCCGTCGCTGCTCAAGGGTTAGCGACCCGTCCGCGGGCTGAGGCCGCCCTCTGACGCCGTACTACCCCTCCGCCTTGGCCTTCAACAGGTCGCGGATTTCCTCGAGCAGCACCTCGGTTTTGGTGGGGCCGGCGGCGGCCGGGCCGATATTGAGCTTCAGCCGGTTGATTTGCTTGACGAGGATGAAGACGGCGAACGCGACGATGACGAATTTGATGATCGCGTTGATAAACAGGCCGTAATTGACGGTGACCGCGCCCGCCGCCTTGGCGGCGGCGACGGTCGGATAGGCGTCACCCTTGATGGTGATAAAGAAATCGCTGAAATCGATGCCGCCGAGAATGAGCCCGATCGGCGGCATGATGATGTCGTTGACCAGCGAATTGACGATCGTCGTAAACGCCGCGCCGAGAATGAGACCGACCGCCAGGTCGACGACGTTGCCGCGGACCGCGAAATCTCGGAACTCACGCCACATGCCGTCCCCCTCCGGTTGCGCGGCTTCGCCGCGTTGCGCGCCGTCCAGTATAGCACCATCGCGGCGGCGGTTTGACTGGTTGCGGTGGACAAGCCCAGTCGGGCATCTTGCCGGCAATGAAGACACCCGCTTCCGCGTCTGCTCCTGCCGACGTCTATACCGTGATCGTCCGCGGTCTCGCGGTGATGTGCAGCATCGGCATCCGGCCCGAGGAGCAGGACATGCTGCAGCGCGTCCGCGTCTCGGTCGAGCTGACGGCGCCGGAGGGAGCGGCCTTTCCCGGCGAGAACCGGCGCCGGGTGATCAATTACGAGAAGGTCGTCGCGGCGATCCGCGAG
>CAYOUO010000103.1:0-7378 GCA_964407155.1 uncultured Hyphomicrobiales bacterium
TGACCCGCGCCGCGAAAGCCTATCCGGGCTGCGACTATGCCGGGCCCTTCTCGCGCGTCCTCCAGGCGAAGATGAGCATCCACTACGCGGTGGCGAGCGCGCTTCTGAATCGCAAGATCGACGAGTCGAGCTACCGCCGTCTCGACAATCCGGACCTGCTGGCGATTGCGGCCAAGGTGAACGTCGAGGTGGATCCCGCTCTCACGGCGGCGTTCCCGGGCAAGCAGGGCGCTGAAGTCAGCGTGACGCTCAAGGGCGGTAAGGTGCTGTCGCGCCGGCTCACCGACGTTATCCCCGCCGATCTCGACCTGATCCGCCGCCGCTTTACCGATGCGGCCTCGGAGACCGTCGGCGCGGATGCGGCGCGCAGGCTGGAGGCCGCCGTCGACGGTCTGGACACGAGCACCGACGTCGGCAGCCTCATGCGCCTGGCGGCAACGTCGAACTAGCATCACGGTGAACCCCATTCCGGAGACGCGCGCGATGGCCGACAATCCGGAGCTGCCGCTCTACGAGGTCTATGCCATCCGCTACGCCACCCGTGAGGGCCGGCGGCAGGACAACTTCATCGGTGGCGACCCGCATGACGGGCCCATGCGGATGGATTATTTCTTCTGGCTGATCGCAGGAAACGAGCGGCGCTTCGTCGTCGACTGCGGGTTTACGGCGGAGGTTTCGGCGCAACGCAAGCGCACCTACCTGCGCAATCCGGTCGACGCGCTTTCCCTGCTCGGCATCGAGCCGGATGCAGTGGAAGACGTCATCCTGACCCACTTGCACTACGATCACGTCGGCAATTTCGATCGCTTTCCCAAAGCGCGGTTCCACCTGCAGGAGCCTGAGCTCACCTATGCGACCGGCAGGTACATGAGCCACCCGTTCCTGTCACACGCCTTCGAGGTGGACGATGTGGTTGGCGTCGTTCGGCTGAACTATGCGGGCCGCGTGGCCTTCTATCATGGCGATACCGAGCTGGCGCCGGGGATCCGCCTGCATCTCGCCGGCGGGCATTCCGCCGGCCTGCAGTTCGTCACGGTGCACACGGCGCGCGGATGGGTGGTGCTGGCGTCGGATGTGACGCATTACTACGAGAACATGGAGAGCGGCCGGCCGTTCACCACGACATTCCACGTCGGCGATACGCTGGAAGGCTATCGGCGGCTGCGCTCGTTCGCGGCGACGCCGGAGCACATCGTTCCGGGTCACGATCCCCTGGTCATGCAGCTCTATCCCGCCGTGAGTCCGGAACTCGAGGGCATTGCCGTGCGTCTCGACGTTCCGCCGAAGCCGCGTCCCCGCTGACGCGGGCTCATCCCGCCCGGCCGGTTACAGCTTGTCGGCCCCCGCGACGAAGCCGCCGCCGTCGATCACGATCGCCTGGCCGGTGATGAACGTGGCCGCGTCCGACGACAGGAACAGCACCAGCTGCGCGATTTCGGACGGATCGCTGATGCGGCCCATCGGGATCACCGGAAGCACGGTGTCCCTGGCGCTTTGAGGGCTGCCGAACATGTCGGTGAGCAGCGGCGTCATGACCGAGCCGGGCGCGATCGCGTTGACCCGGATGTTCTTGCGGGCCACTTCGAGCGCGACCGAATTGGTCAGGCCGATGACGCCCCACTTGCTGGCGCAGTAGACAGCCGTGGTGGCGTATCCCATCACGCCGAACAGCGACGACGTGTTCACGATGGCGCCGCCGCCTTTCTCGATCATATGCGGCACCTGGTGCTTGAGGCCTAGGAATATGCCCTTCAGATTGACGTCGATGAGCTGGTAGAAGTCCGCCTCGCTGACGTCCTGCACGGGCGCGGCGCGGCTCGACATCCCGGCAGTGTTGAATGCGATGTCGATGCGGCCGAAGCGATCGAACGCGCTCTTGTGCAGTTTTTCCATCGCGGCGGCATTGCGAACGTCGACCTCGAGAAACTCGATCTCGGTCTTGCCCGCCGCCTTGATCTCGTCCTTCAGCGTCTGGCCGTGCTTCGCGCCCAGCCCGGCCACGAACAGGTTGGCGCCGGCTTCCGCAAATGCCTGCGCCGTGGCGCGCCCGATCCCGGTCGTGCCGCCAATGAGCAGAACGTTCTTGCCGGAGAAGTT
Source organism: uncultured Hyphomicrobiales bacterium (assembly GCA_964407155.1). GTDB lineage: Bacteria > Pseudomonadota > Alphaproteobacteria > Rhizobiales > Kaistiaceae > DASZQY01. The sequence continues at coordinate 2,098 of CAYOUO010000103.1, forward strand.
GTATTTCACCTGCTGCGGAACCATCGGACCCTCCCTCGTTCTTCGTTGCTCGTCCGTCCGGACGGCATCTGCGGCCTTTTCGTCGATCGGCCCGCCTATTGATAGCGGTTCGGGGCGCAACCGCACCCGGCCCACAGCCGCCATAACTGCTATGCCGCCCGTGAAGCAGCCGGGCTTTCGGTGCCGCTGCTAGGATTGCCGCGCCCGAAAAATCCGAGGGAGATCGGATGCTGCCGACGTGGGGGGCGCTTGAGATCGCCACGCGGTCAAATGGGAGGAAGTGGACATGAAGAAATTGCTGGGAGCCGTTTCGGCGCTGGCTGTGGCCTGGTGCCTGATCGGCGCGGGCACGGCGGATGCCAAGACGCTCGGCATCGTTGCCTTGCTGGCGAACGACGCGCTTAACATTGACGTCATCAACGGCGCCACTGATGCTGCCAAGGCCGCGGGCTGGGACGTCAAGGTGATCGACACCCAGGCGAGCGCGGATCAGGCGAATGCCGCAATGAACACGTTCGCGGTGCAGAAGGTGGATGCGATGTTCGTGCTCGCGTTTGCCTCGACCTCGGTCGGTGCCGGCCTCGAGGCCGCCCGTCAGGCACACATTCCGGTTGCGATGTGGGGCGGCGAAATCGTTCCCGGCGTGGTGGCTGCCACGGCCGGCCGGCAGGTGGGCGACGACTCCGTGAAGTACCTGCTCGAAAAGGTGGGTGACAACGCCGATGTCCTCGCGCTCACCTTCCATCCGGGCAAGCTCTGCATCGACCGCGGTGTCGCCTTCGACGAGGGCGTGAAGGGCAAGACCGGCGTCCACGTCACGTACGACGAGATCACGGTGCCGGGCCAAGTGCAGAACGGCAACGCGCTCACCGCAGCGTGGCTGGCGAGCCATCCGCAGGGCGGCGACCGCAAACTCGGCATCTGGTCATGCTGGGACGAGCCGATGACCGGCGCCGTGGCAGCATTGCGGCAGGCGGGACGCACCGACGTGGTGACCGTCTCGATCAACGGCAGCGCGCAGGCGGTGCAACTCGTCAAGGACGGCGATATGACCGCGACCGTCTGGCAGCCGGCGTATGAGGAAGGCAAGCAGGTGTTTCAGGCCATCCTCGATTCAGAAGCCGCAGGCGCATCGTGGACGCCGAAGCTCATCACCATCCCCGGCGTCGTGGTCAATGCGGACAATGTTGACCAGTTCATGAAAGACCATCCCGCGAAGTAGATGCCCGCGAGCGGCGACAGAACCGACGCAATCGTCAGTGGAGGGCGCGCAGATGCGCGCCCACCCGAAGATTTTATGCGCATTCGCGGGTTGACGAAGTCGTTTGCCGGCGAGATCGCCTTGATCGATGCCGATCTGGACGTGGCGCGCGGCGAGGTTCATGGGCTCGTCGGCGCCAACGGGGCGGGCAAATCGACGCTCATCCGCTGCCTGGCGGGCGTGGCCCACGCGGACCGGGGGCAAATCATCATCGACGGCGCCGAACTGCGCCAGGGCTCGCCGCAGGCGTCCGAGCATGCCGGTCTCGCCTTCATCCACCAGGAGCTGAATCTCATTCCGCAGTTCAGCGCGTTGCAGAACATGCTGCTGGGCGCGCCCAAGGCGACGCGCTTCGGGCTGATCGACTGGAAACGCTCGAGCGCCGGCGCGCGTGCGGCCGCCGAGCGGATCGGCATGTCCTTTCCGATCGAAACACGGGTATCGGAACTGTCGGTGGCGGACCGCTGGCTGGTGATGATCGGAAAGGCACTCAGCCGCAATGCCAGCATGATCGCGATGGACGAGCCGACGGCCTCGTTGTCCGCCGCCGAGAGCGAGCGGCTGTTCCGCATCGTGCGCGATCTTGCCGCCAGTGGCGTCGCAATTCTTTATGTCTCGCATCGGCTCGACGAGGTTCTCGACCTCTGCGACCGCATCACGGTGCTGCGCGACGGACGGATCGTCGAGCAGGCCGAACGGGGCCGTCTCGACAAGAAGGGACTGATCCGCGCCATCATCGGCCACGATATCCGCGCGCCCGAGGATCGCATCCGGTCTTCCATCGATCGCTCGGCCAAGCCCGTTTTTTCGGTGCGCAATGTCACCTGGCGCAATGCCGTCAAGAACGTCAGCTTCGATGTCCTGCCGGGTGAAGTGCTGGCGCTCGGCGGCCTGATCGGCGCGGGCCGCACCGAACTCGCGCATCTCGTGGCGGGCGTGCGACGTCCCGATGCCGGCCACTTCGAACGGGGGGGCAAGCTGCTCGCGGCCAACAACGAGGCCGAGGCGGTCAAGGCTGGCGTTGCGCTGGTACCGGAAGAGCGGCGCTCGCAGGGCCTGATGCTGCAGCACTCGGTCGGCTACAACATCAACATTGCATCGCTTGCGGCGCTGAGGTCGCTGCCGCACCTGCCGTTTCTGAGCGCCGGCAAGGGACGCCGGCAGGCCACGACGCTGGTCAGGAAACTCAGCATAAAGACCCCCGGTATCGGCACGAAGATCGCCAGCCTCTCCGGAGGGAACCAGCAGAAGGCGCTGATCGCCCGGTGGCTGGGCACGGGCGTCAAACTTCTCATTCTCGACGAACCCTCGCGCGGCGTGGACGTCGGGGCCCGTGAAGAAATTCACGACGCCATCCGCGATCTCGCCCGCTCGGGCGTGGGCGTGATCGTGATATCCTCGGACGTGGAGGAGCTCGCGATCCTCGCGGATCGTGTCGTCGTGATGCGGGAAGGGCGGATCAGCGGCGAGCTTACCGGCGCGGACATCTCCGAAGCCAGAATCATCGAACTCTGCTACCACGACGCTCATAGCGGCCAGGGAGAAGCGGCATGACGGCAGGCGGCGAAACTGAAGCAGGCGCCGCGCGGCCCGCCCGCCCGATCGACTGGCGACGTCACGGCCTTATCTTCCTGTCGCGGTATGGCACCATTTTCGGGCTGGTGCTGATGATCCTGGTATTCTCGATCGTCGCGCCGACCACGTTCCCCTCGAAGGCGAACATCCTCAACATCCTGAGCGCCGCCTCGCTCACCGCGATCATCGCTTCCGGGCTGACTTACACGCTGGTCGTGGGCGAGTTCGATCTCAGCGTGGGGTATATGGCGAGCTTCGTGGGCCTGATCGTCGTCGGCCTCATGTCGTATCAGCACCTGCCGATTGTGATCAGCATCGTCGTTGCGCTCGCCATCGGCGCCGCGCTGGGACTGGTCAACGGGACGCTGGTGACCAAGGTGCGCATCAATGCGGTCATCGCCACGCTCGGCGTTGGTACGATGCTGACGGGCATAGGCTTCTCCTACAGCGCCTTTCCCATCGCGAGCGGCATTCCGCGCGCCTTCACCAACATCGCGCTCAATCGGCAGTTCGGCATTCCGAACCCGGTCTTCTTCATGCTGGGCATTCTTCTGGTCCTCTGGATCATCCTCAACAAGACCGACATTGGACAGAAGATGCAGGCGGTGGGCAGCAACATAGAGGCGGCGCGGCTCTCCGGCATCCGCGTCGACCGCATCAAGATGTTCGCCTTTGCGACTTCGGGCTTCTGTGCGGCGGTGACGGGAACGCTGCTCTCGTCGCTGCTCGGGAGCGGGACGCTCGGCGTTGGCGATGGCTACCTGCTCGATGCCTTTGCTGCCGTCTTCCTTGGCTCGGCAACGCTGAGGGAGGGCGAGTTCCACATCGTCGGGACGCTGGTCGGCGTTCTCATTCTCGCGGTCGGCTTCAACGGTCTGGCTATCCTTGGAGCGCCGACCCACTTCCAGCCGATCTTCAAGGGCGGCATCCTGGTTCTCGCGGTCGGAATGTCCACCCTGGCGCGGCGTTACGCGGCGCAGAGTTGACCGCAGAGGCGAGGCGCTATTGGCGCCCGCCGGGGTTCGCGCACGGCGAGGGCGGATTTCACGATCCGAACCCGCTGGCGACGCCACCCGGCAAGTCCAGCCAATGCACATCGGGAGCGAAAGCCTGACAGGGCGCAAGTCCCTGCAATCTCCATACTTTGGCGATGCTTGGCGAAGTGGGTGTTGGCTGGGGAACTAGGATTCGAACCTAGATTGACGGAGTCAGAGTCCGTAGTCCTACCATTGGACGATTCCCCACCAGGACACCGGTGGCATGGCCGCTGAGCGGCCGGCTCGGCGGGCCCCGATATACGAATTGTCCGGCAAGCGGTCCAGCCCCTTGCGAGACCGGCATTTTTCAGGCGGACGGCGGTTTCGCGCGTTCATCGAACGCATTGCAGAGCCTGGAGCGCGGCCGGCGGCCGGCACCGGCGAGCCCGTCAGCCACTTATGGCCGGTCCCGGCAGCCCATGGCGCCCAAAGGATCTGTGGCGCCCGTCCTAGTCCCTGTCATCTGTCCGTGGGAGACTGCAATTTCCAGGTCGCAGCAGGGTGGGGGGTGACATGCGCGGATTTGGCTCGCGTCGGGCTCTGGTGATCGCGGTTTCGGCGCTGGCGCTGGTGGTCTTCGCCGGCGCGGCCTCGGCCGATAACGACAAGGACACCGGTGCCGCACTTCATGGCGCTCCTGCCGCGCCGGACAGCAGCACAGCAGCACCGGATACCGGTGCGGAGGCTGCGCCGGAAAGCAGCGCTGTTGCCCCTGAGGTCGCTCCGGACAGCAGCGCCGCCGCTGCGGTCCCCGCCGTGCCCGCGTTTTCGGTTACGATCCCGACGGTGACCGCCGTCGGCTCGAGCGTCGACGAGGCGACACTGAAAAAGGTGCTGAGTGGCGCACTGGCGGACAACGCCGAAGCCATCGCCACGCTCACCGCCGACAGCATCACCATTCCCGAGATCGACATCGGCATGATGGCACCGACGCCGGACGGCAAGGGCGGCGAAGCCGTCGTCCACGACATCGAGTTCGATCACGTTGCCGGCGGTGTGGCGCAGTCGGTGTCGATCGGCGGCGTCGAGTCGCATTCCGATGCGGGCGGCGCCGCGCGCTTCGGGCGCATATCCGCCGAGCAGGTCGACATCGGCGGCCTGCTGGCATTCTACGGGCTGGTGAAGGGCGATCCCGCCGCGCCGCTGAAGCCGATCTATGTCAACCTCGCAGGTGAGGGCGGGACGCTCACCGGTCCGGGCACGCACTGCACGGTGGGCGGCTTCAGCGTTGCCGGCGTGAAGGCGCGGCCGCTGAAGACCTCGTTTGCCGACGTTGGCCGGCTGGTCGAGGAGATGCGGACCGGCGCGCTGCCGACGCACGAAGGCGTGCGGCAGCACGTCGATTTATACGCCGCTCTTATTTCGGCGATCAGGTAATCGCCCCGGCAGCATGGCGGCGTCGACTGCT
>CAYOUO010000104.1:0-3022 GCA_964407155.1 uncultured Hyphomicrobiales bacterium
TACCAAGACGAATCGACGAAGGTGTCCATCGTGTCGGTCTCGCGCACGGCCGGCTGGCCGCAGACCGGACAGGCGACGTGCTTCCACGTCGGATGGCGGTCGAGCGGGTTGCCGGGCTTGTCGATGACGACGTCATCCGGCAACTGGACCGGCAGGTCCTTGTCGGGCACGGGGACGACGCCGTGCTCCGGGCACTGGATCACCGGTATCGGGCAACCCCAGTAGCGCTGGCGCGAGATGCCCCAGTCGCGCAGGCGGTAGTTCACCTGGCGCACGCCCTGCGGCGCGCCGAACAGGTCGGTCGCTTCGAGACGGCGAGCGGCTTCCTCCTTGGCCTGATCGACGGTGAGGCCGTCGAGGAAATCCGAGTTGATGAGTTCGCCGTCGCCAACGTAGGCCTCGCTGCCGCCGGCGAACTGCTCCAGCCACTGGACGAGATCGGCATCGGTGTCGAACTCGTCGAGCGGGGCGACGACCGGCAGGATGGGCAGGTCGTACTTCACGGCGAAATCGAAGTCGCGCTGGTCGTGCGCGGGGCAGCCGAAGATCGCGCCGGTGCCGTAGTCCATCAGCACGAAGTTCGCGACATAGACGGGGAGCGTCACTGCCTCGCGGAACGGGTGGAGGACGCGCAGGCCGGTATCGTAGCCCATCTTCTCGGCGGTCTCGAGGACGGCGGCGCTGGTGCCCGCCTTGTGGCAATCCTCGATGAAGGCGGCGAGGCGCTCGTCGTTCTTCGCCATCGTCTCGGCGATCGGATGGTCGGCGGAGATCGCGACAAAGCTTGCGCCGAACAGCGTGTCGTGGCGCGTGGTGAACACCTCGACGGCATCGACACCGGCGGATTTTTCGCTGTCGAAGGGAAAGCGGACGCGCATGCCTTCGGAGCGGCCGATCCAGTTGCGCTGCATGAGGCGCACCTTCTCGGGCCAGCGGTCGAGAGTATCGAGCGCGGCGAGGAGTTCGTCAGAATATTCGGAGATGCGGAAGAACCACTGCGTCAGCTCGCGCTGCTCGACGACGGCGCCCGAGCGCCAGCCGCGCCCGTCGATCACCTGCTCGTTGGCGAGCACGGTCTGGTCGACGGGGTCCCAGTTCACGCGCGAGTTCCGGCGATAGGCGAGGCCCTTCGCCAGCATGTCGAGAAACAGCTTCTGCTGGCGCGCGTAGTAGGCGGGATCGCAGGTGGCGAACTCGCGCGACCAGTCGAGCGACAGACCCATGGTCTTCAACTGGCCGCGCATGGCCGCGATGTTGTCGTAGGTCCACGCCTTGGGATTGACCCTGTTGGTCATCGCGGCATTTTCGGCGGGCAGGCCGAAGGCGTCCCAGCCCATGGGATGGAGCACGTTGTAGCCCTTGCCGCGCATGTAACGCGCAACCACGTCGCCCATGGTGTAGTTGCGGACGTGGCCCATGTGGATGCGGCCCGAGGGATAGGGAAACATCTCGAGCACGTAGTATTTCGGGCGCGGATCGTCGTTCTTCGTCTCGAAGATGCGGTCGGAAGCCCACTTCGCCTGCCAGCGCGGCTCGGCATCGCGCGGATTGTAGCGTTCGGTCGCCATTCTCTCGGGAGTTCCGGCACTATTTGAGGTCGCGGGACCTTCACCAGAATGGGCGGGGCGGGTAAAGGGGAAGGTGGGGGAGGGCGCGCTGAGCCAGCAGGATGAGCACCCCCTCTCCCATCAAAGGGAGAGGGGAGACTTGTTCTGAAGCGCCTATTCGTTTCAATGCGCGTAGCGAGCGACAAGGCCGAGGCGGGGGTGGAATGGGCGATGCAACCGAAGGGCTGGCCGAGGTTCGCCAACGCATCGTCGCGGCGGAGAAGTCCGCCGGGCGCGAGGACGGGTCAGTCCGGCTGATCGCGGTGTCGAAGACGTTCGACGCGGAGGCGGTCCGGCCGGCGATCGCGGCGGGGCAGCGCGACTTCGGCGAGAACCGCGTGCAGGAGGCGCAGGCGAAGTGGCCGGCGCTGAAGGCCGAGACGCCGGACGTTACGCTTCATCTGATCGGGCCGCTGCAATCGAACAAGGCGGCCGATGCGGTCGCGCTGTTCGACGTCATTCACACCATCGACCGCGACAGGATCGCGGAGGCGGTGGCGCGCGAGATGAAGAAGCAGGGGCGGGCGCTCCGCCTGCTCGTGCAGGTCAACACCGGCGAGGAGCCGCAGAAGGCGGGCGTCGCGCCCGCCGACGTTGATGCCTTTGTAGCGCGCTGCCGCGACGTGCACGGGCTCGCCGTCGACGGCCTCATGTGCATTCCGCCGGCAGACCAGGTGGCCGCGCCGCATTTCGCGCTCATGGCCAAGATCGCGAAGCGGCTCGGTCTGAAGTCGCTGTCGATGGGGATGAGCGGCGACTTCGAGACGGCGGTGATGCTCGGCGCCACCGACGTGCGCGTCGGCAGCGCGATCTTCGGGGAGCGGCGGTAGCAGCCCGGCCCCACCCACCGCCTTCGCGGTCCTCCTTCCCATAAACGGGGAGGGATCAAGTCGCGCACATTATTCGGCGCCGGTGTCATCGGCGATCAGTTCAGTCGATCGCGGCGAAGGGATCCAAGTACACGGCGCCAAGGCTGGCTATATCGGCAGTGTTGCGGGTCACGAATGTCAGCAATCGTGTCTTCGCCGTCGCGGCGAGGAGTGCATCGATAACTGAAACGGAGCGGCCGGCGGTCATGCGGCCCACTCCTCGGCAATGTCGCCATCGACGGGAAGGATGCGCGAGCCCATCGCGGCGACGATTTCGGCGAGCCATGCCTCAAGTGCTGCGGCAGCGGGCGGATTCGAGCGCCGGCTTTTCTCGATCCCGCGCCTTATCTCGCCGACCACGATGACACTCAGGTAGAGCTGGTCACCGGTGACGCCGGCGTACCACGACGCGACGTTCCGGTCACAGCGCGAGCCCTTGCGCAGTTCGGAAATGACGTTCGTGTCGAGGAGATAGTTCACCATTCGATGTCGCGGGCGACATCGCGATCACGGGCAAGGTCGATGCCTGCAAGAGGCGCTGAGGCC
>CAYOUO010000105.1:0-4261 GCA_964407155.1 uncultured Hyphomicrobiales bacterium
AGCCGAACAGCGGCTTGTCGCCGATGCGGTCGCCGACAAAGGCCCAGATCTCCATCCGGTGCCACAGCGAGTTCTTGAACTGCGGCGCCGCCTCGCGCACCGGGCCGATGCGGTCCAGATGCGGGAAGACCAGCGGCGCGGCGAGGATCAACAGCACCGTGGCCAGCGCCGCCGCGCGCGTCAGCAGCCGGCGCCGGCGCCACAGCAGCAGCGCGGCGACCGCGCCGAGCAGGAAGGCGGTGCGCGCGGTCTCGCCGACCAGGATGACGATCATCGCCAGCGTCGCCAGCGCCAGGACCGCGGCGAGGCGGCGTTGCCCGCGCAACAGCAGCGCGGCGCACAGCGGCAGCAGCAGGAAGGCGAACCCGTCCTCGGCCTGGTTAAGCGCAGCGCCGATAAACCGGCGATTGTGAAAGGCCGCGGTCAGCTCGCCGTGCGTCACCGCCTGCAACGCCCCCAGCAGCAACGCCAGCGCAAAACCCGCCGCGAGCCAATGCATCAGCCGGCCGGGTGCGGCGATTGCCGGTGCCACGGCGATCAGCGCCAGCCCGCCGGCGAACAGCGCCACGAGCCGCAGCCCGAGAGCGAGGCTGTGCGCCGGGTCGATCGCCCAGAGCGCCGACAGCAGCGCCCAAGCCGCCAGCGCCGCAAACAGCGGCGCCAGCCCGCGCACCCGCCGCCACGCCGCGCCGCCGCGGGGCGCGGCAAGACCGAGCGCGCACAACCCGGCGACGGCAAACAGCGGCGCCGCGCCGCGTGACGCCAGGACCAGGATCGGCAGAAACAGAAAGGCGCAGAGGTCGAGGCCGCGCTCGAACGCTGGGCCGGCGCGGGAGAGGGCGGCGGGCATGAGCGCGCCGACCTTGGCAGAAAACGGCTTTACCCGCCATCGCGCGCGATGCGAGCCTCCGCGCCCTCCGTGTCTGTGTGGTAATTTCCGCGCTTCGGGCTCGGGAGAACGGCAATGGATTTCGGCATCGGCATCGCCACGTCGAGCGATTCGTGGAAGACCGCGCTGCGGGCGGAACAACTCGGCTTCACCCATGCCTGGTTCTACGACACGCAGATGATCACCGCCGATTGCTTTGTCGCCATGGGTGCGGCGGCAATGAAGACGTCGAAAATCCGTCTCGGCACCGGGGTGCTGGTGCCGTCGAACCGGCTCGCGGCGGTGACCGCCAATGCCTTCGCGACGCTCAACGGCCTCGCGCCCGGGCGCATCGATTTTGGCGTCGGCACGGGGTTTTCGGCACGCCGGGCCATGGGGCTCGGCGCCATGAAGCTCGCCGACATGGAAGAATACATCCGCGTCGTCTACGCCCTGCTGCGCGGCGAGACCGTCGAGACCGAGATCGAAGGCAAGCCGCGCAAGATCCGCTTTCTCAACCCCGATGCCGGGCTGTTCGACACCGCCGCCCCGCTTCCCTTGCACGTGTCGGCCTACGGCCCGCGCGCACAACAGCTGACCGCCAAGCTGGGCGCACGGTGGAAATGCTTTATCCAGGACGTGCCGGGCGCGCTCGACCAGCTCGCCGGCATGCAGCGCGGCTGGGCGGATTGCGGCAACGCGTCCGCCGACCTCTACGCCACCGCCTGGGTCTGCGGCTGCGTGCTGCGGCCGGGCGAGCCGGCGGATTCGGCGCGCGCGGTGCGGCAATCCGGCCCGCGCGCCGCGACGCTGCTGCATCGCGCCGCCGACGCCGAGCAGCAGGGCTGGCAGAACACGATGCACGTCGCTTTCGACGGCATCCGCGACGAGGTCGAGGGCTATCTCGACCTCGCTCGGCATTTTCAGCCGGAAGACGCCCGGTATCTGACGAACCATCGCGGCCATTTCGTCTTTGTGAAGCCCGAGGAGCGGCAATTCATCACCGCCGAGCTGATCCGCCGCACCACCTTCACCGCCACCGAGCAGGAGCTGACCCAGCGCATCGAGGCGCTGCGCGCCGCCGGCTGGAACCAGATCGTAATCCCCATCGTCCCCGGCCAGGAAGCCGCCCTCGAAGACTGGGCGCGGGTGAAGGCGGCGTTTGGTTAGGGCGGTGTCGTTGCAAGGAGCGGAGCGACAAAGCAATCTCCATCCATAGAGGGCCAAGGCGGAACGGGATTGCTTCGCGCCGCCGGCTCGCGACTGCGGAGAACCCGATGCCCGACGACACGACCCCCATCGCGCAACGCGTCACCCACGCCGCGCTGATCGATTTCATCGCTTCGGCCTATCGTGCCGCCGGGATTGCCGCGGCGGGGGCACGCAAGGCGGCGGAGCTGATGGCCCAGTCGGATATCTCCGGCGCCGACGGGCACGGCGTGTTCCGTCTGCCGCAATACATTCGCCGTATCCGCAAGGGCGGGCTCAACACCCGGCCGAACATCGTCGTGCACCGCACCGCGCCGGGGACGGCGCTGGTCGACGGCGATAACGGGCTCGGCAGCCTGGTGGTGGCGCGGGCGGTCGAGACCGCGATCGAGATCGCCCGCGAGCAGGGCGTCGGCTGGGTCGGCACGCGCCACGGCAACCATGCCGGCGCGGCCGCGGTCTATGCCGCGATGCCGGTGCCGCACGACATGATCGGCCTCTATTTCGCGGTCGGCAACGCCAACCACCTGCCGCCCTGGGGCGGGATCGACATGCTGCTGTCGACCAACCCGCTGGCGATCGCGGTGCCGGCGCTGGAGGAGCCGCCGCTGGTGCTCGATATGGCGACGACCGTCGCCGCCTACGGCAAGGTCAAGGTCGCCGCACAGCAGGGCAAGACGATGCCCGAAGGCTGGATGATCGACCGCCAGGGCCGGCCGCTCACCGACCCGAACCGCTCGGATGACGGGTTTTTGCTGCCGATCGGCGGCTACAAGGGCGCGGCGATGTCGCTGATGTTCGGGCTGCTCGCCGGCACGCTCAACGGCGCCGCGAACGGCGAGGATGTCGTCGATTTCAACAAGGACGACCACACGCCGACCAATACGGGCCAGGCGATCTGCGTGCTCGATATCAAGCGGTTTGCCGAGCCGGTCGCCTTCAAACGCCAGGTGGACAATGTGATCCGCCAGCTGCACGGCTCAGCGCTGCTGCCCGGCTTTGACCGCATCCGCCTTCCCGGCGAGGACCGCGCTGCCCGCATCGCCGAACGCGCCGCCAAGGGCATCCCGATCCCCGCCTCGCTCCGGGCCGCGCTCGACACGATGGCGGGGGAGTTGGGGATAAAGCCACTGTTTTAAATCGCTTCCCGGCGCAAGCCGGGACCCACTTCGATGACCGCAATGGCCTTTGTCTACATGCTCAGCAGCCGGCCGTTCGGCACTTTGTATGTCGGCAGCACCACCGACCTTGTTCGGCGTGTGTGGGAACACAAGGTGAAGGCCGTTCCGGGATTTACCGCGAAGTACGGAATCGACCGGCTCGTTTGGTACGAGCTTCATGAAGCTGTTGCTGCTGCCGCTCGCCGCGAGAGGCAGATCAAGGAATGGAAGCGTGCTTGGAAGATTGAGCTAATCGAGCGAGATAACCCGCAATGGATCGATCTTTACCCGACTTTGTCGGCTTGATCTGCTCACGTCCGAATGACTGAAAAGTGGGTCCCGGCTTTCGCCGGGAAGCGTGAACAGAACTGGGAACCTTACCTCCATGACTATTCTCGTCGAAAAGCATCCCGGCTACCGCACGATCACCCTCAATCAGCCAGACCGGCTGAATGCGCTCACCGCCACGATGGGCGACGCGCTGCTCGCGGCGCTTGAAGACGCGGAAGTCGATGCGGATTGCCGCGCGATTTTGCTGACCGGCGCGGGGCGAGGGTTTTGCGCCGGGCAAAATCTCACCGAGGTCACGCCGAGCGAGGCCGGCCCACCGGACCTCAAGCCGCTGCTCGACAAATACAACGCGGTGATCCGCAAGCTGCACGGCCTGCCGCTGCCAGTGGTGTGCGCAGTAAATGGGGTGGCGGCCGGTGCGGGAGCCAATCTGGCGCTCGCCTGCGATATTGTGCTGGCAGCGAAATCGGCGAGCTTTATTCAGGCTTTCGCCCGCATCGGCCTCATCCCCGATGTCGGCGGGACCTGGGCGCTGCCGCGGCTAGTCGGTGCCGCGCGAGCCCGCGCGCTGGCGATCCTCGCCGAGTCGCTGCCCGCCGAGCGGGCCGCCGAATGGGGGCTTATCTGGCAGGTAATCGAAGATGACGGTCTCATGGCAGCCGCACACGCGCTCGCCGCTCGGCTGGCGCGGCAGGCCACGATAGGCATCGCCTTTACCAAACGCGCGCTCGAC
>CAYOUO010000106.1:0-9180 GCA_964407155.1 uncultured Hyphomicrobiales bacterium
CAGGCAGCGGCCTCAGCAGCATGTCGGTGAAATACGCGCCCGGATCGCCCACGACGTTCGCCGAACCAGCCGCGGCCGCGGTTGCGGCACCGCCGACCACCCGCGCCGTCGTCTGCACAAGACTGGACGTCACCGATGCCAGAATTGCCGCGGCCGCCAGGGTTGCCACGGCCCACGCAAGAAATCCGTTGGCGGTGTCGCGGAAAAACACTTCATCCGACGGCTCGCGCTGCTGGCGCATTCTCCCGGTCATATATCCGCCAACCGCCGACGCGATCCACTGTACGACGATCAGCCAGATGACGGAGCCAACGGCCACTCCGGCGACCGTGCCGGAACCTGCCCACGGCGACAGCACACTGAGGCCGAGGCCCGCGCCCAGAACAAGCAGGATGAGGGATATCGCGGCCGCCGCAACGGCGCCGCCGATGATCGCGCTCCATGCATCTCCTGCCTGCGGCCAGCGGCCGGTCTCGACAATCTCGACGCTTTCGAGGGTCGTCATTTGGGCGCCCCTAGTGATAGAGCAGAGCGATAAGAATGATGATCGGAATCGGAACTCCCAGCAGCCAGAGCAGGATCGAGCGGCCCATATGGGTCTCCTTCGAAGGTGTAGTTGCGGGTTTCACAACACGGCACACGGGAATTTGTTCCGGAACCGAAAGCGATGTGGCGAGTTGTGGCGCTGACTGTTGGATCAAGGGCCGGAATTGCTGCACGTATTTCGGCGACTGACGCTCTGAGGTGAAGGGCCGGCGCGAGAGCGGGCATCGGTGTGCGGGGAAACAATCCCGGCATTAGTTAACGGGCGAACAGCACCTGGAGACCTGAATATTGTGCCGCGACTGTCGGTTTTTGAAAATAAAGCAGTGTGTCAATTCCGCTTGGATTGGCACAGGTGGGTTGAAAGAGTCGCGAAATTGAGTAAAGGCGAGCGAGCGTAAGGGACCCTCATGGTTGCCGTATTCGCTCTTGATAGATCGTTCGCCTGTCGCTTCCTGAATGTGGTTGCCGAGTCGATCACGGGTGTGCCGCTCGCTAGGGCGCGCGGCATGCCGTTTCAGCAGCTTGCCTGGCGCGACAATCCCCAGCCGTTCGAAACGACCCCGCTCTCGCGCGCTCTTCATTCGAACCGGGGCGGGGAGGGCGAACAGCTGATCATGGACGCCGACCGCGTCTATCGGCACGTGGCGTTTCGCATCGTTCCGCTGGAGATAGGCGACGGCGCGACCGTGATCGAACTGACCGACCTCAGCGGCGAAAGCGGGACGGCGCGCGCACTGCGGGAAAGCGAGCAGCGTCTGCGTCTGGCCATCGATGCCACCGGGATCGGCATCTGGGACGTAAACGTCGTGACCGGCGGCCTGCGATGGTCCGAACAGTTCTACAAGCTTCTCGGCCTGCCTCCCGAGATTGCCGCCGATCCTGAATCGTTCACTGCGCTCATACATCCGGACGACCGCGAGCGGGTGCTCGCTCTTTATGCCGCGGCATTCGCCTCTCCCGGCACCGGGGGGCACTACGAGGCCGAATTCCGTATTCGCCGCAGCGACGATCATGTGAACCGCTGGCTGCTCGTCACCGGTCGGGTCGCTTTCGACGACGCAGGCAAGCCCATTCGCGCGGTCGGGATATTGCGCGACACGACTGACCGTCGCGAGGTCGAGGAGACGCTGCGCAAGCGAGAGGAGCAGCTACGCGTCGCGCTGGTGGCCGGTCGAATGGGCACCTGGCGGTGGAACCTGAGGACCGGCGAGCATGAGTGGGACGACACCCAGTTCCATCTGTTCGGGCTCGACCCCAGCCAGACGCCGGCGCGCGAACTCTACCTTTCCGTCGTTCACCCGGAGGACCTCGCCAAGGTGGACGTGGATATCGCGGCGCTGCCGCTCGACGACAGCTTCCTCGACAGCGAATTTCGCGTGATCTGGCCGAATGGCGAGGAGCACTGGATCTCGGGTCATTCGCTCGCTCGCTATGATGCGGACGGCAAGCCCTACGAGGTGATCGGCGTCAATCACGACATTACCGATCAGAAGAAGGCCGAAGCCGCCCTCCGGGTGAGCGAAGAGCGTCACCGGCTGGCGGTGGAGGCGAACAAGGTCGGCACCTGGGACTACGATCTCATCAGCAACGAAGGCCGATGGTCCGATCAGGCCAAGCAACTGCTCGGTCTACCCCTCGACATGAGTCCGTCGGCGGAGGTCTTTCGTTCGATGGTGAGTCCGGAAGACTGGTTCGCGGTGCAGGAGAGATGGCGAGCGGCCCTCGATCCGGCAAACGGCGGCCACTTCATCTCCGAACATCAGGTTTCGCGCCTCGATGATTCCATCAGGCGCTGGCTCTATTTTGCCGGGCAGGTCTTCTTCGACGAGCGCAGCGGCAAGCCGTTGCGCGCGGTCGGCATCGTCCTCGACAGCAGCGATCGCAAGGAAGTCGAAGAGCGCCAGCGGGTGATGCTGCGCGAAATGAACCACCGGGTGAAAAATACCCTGGCGGTCGTCCAGGCGATCGTTTCGCAAACCATCCGCCTGACGCGCGATCCGCAGGAGGCATTCGAGCAGATCCAGTCACGCGTGATGTCGATCGCCCGGACCCACGATTTCCTGGATCAGTCGCACGTCGGCGAGTCCTCCATTCGCGGACTTGTGGCGCTGGAACTGGAACCGCTCGCCGGCGACACGCCGCTGCGCCTGCGCCTCGGCGGCCCCTCCGTCCTGCTGGGGTCGTCCGCCGTGCTTTCGCTCGGCCTCACGCTGCACGAGCTTGGCACCAACGCGGTGAAGTATGGAGCCCTTGCCGTTCCGGAAGGGCGCGTCGAGGTGAGCTGGTTTTTGCGCGACGACAAGGGGCGGACGTTCGTCGATCTTCTCTGGAAGGAATCGGGCGGGCCGACCGTCCGCACCCCGAAGCGGAAGGGATTTGGCTCGCGGCTCATCGAAGGCAGCATCGCTGGCACCCTCGGTGGCAGCGTGTCCATCGACTACGACCCCGCCGGCATAGTTGCGCGGCTGTCGTTTCCATTTTCCGCCACGGCCCACTGACGCATTCTGCGCCGTCGGGCCGAATGCGGGCTTCGCCTTCGGGATCGCCTCAGAGCCGCCTGGCTTCCAGATGCGCTATCCGGCGCGTGCCCGCGCCGGCGTTGCCTTGGCCCGCCGTTCAAAAAAGAGGGCCTGGCTGATGACCGCCGATACCATGGCTGGGCGGAACGGCTTGGTAATCAGGAACGTGGGCTCCGGTCGCAGCCCGGTGAGCAACTGCTCCGGGTAAGCGGTAATGAAGATCACGGGTACCTCGAAAGTCTGGAGGAGCTCGTTCACGGCCTCGAGGCCCGAGCTTTCGTCCGCCAGCCTGATGTCGGCGAGAATGAGCCCGGGCCGCGTCGCCAGCGCCTTTGAAACCGCCTCCGTATGCGTGCGCGCGACACCGACAACGTTGTGCCCCAGACTTTCCACGAGGCTCTCGAGGTCCATGGCGATCAACGCCTCGTCCTCGATGATCAGCACGTCAGTGGCAATTTCTTCGGCCAGCTCCTGCCCGGACGTTTTCATCAGCTCCGCGATTTCCGTGCGCGGTACACCGAGAATTGCGGCAGCCTCTGTCTCCGAAAAATCCTCCAGTGCAACCAGCAGGAACGCCTGGCGCGGCAGCGGCGAAATTTTGGCGAGATGGCGATCGGTGGCGTTGGTGCCTTCCGCACCGCGGGGCATCTTCTGATCGATGGAATTCCAGATCTTGCTGAACGCCCGGTAAAGCGCGACCACCGGGTTGTCCGCCTCTTGCAGAACCGCGGCGTCTTCAGAAAGCGCTTCGAGCGTGGTGGCGACGTATGCGTCGCCGGAAGCCTGGCTTCCCGTCAATGCCCGTGCATAGCGCCGGAGGCGCGGAAGGCTCAATCCAACGATTTCGGAATTCAGCATTGCGCTAATCCTTACCCCTTATAGCAGGCGCCGGAAACTCTGTACCGGCACAAACTCGCAAATGAACAAACTGCAGGCCCAAGGCGTTTAACGACTGACGAAGCCTGTCGTTCCCGCCGGCCGGCGCGTGCGATGGATTTTTTTAACCACCGCCCGAAGCCGGCGGCATGCAGCCCAGCTCTATGAGACAGATCCCACAACCATTGCTGACCTGCGAAATTCGAAATGAATTTGGAGCGCGTCTGCGTGCGATGCATGAGGAAGTTGTGGCAGAGGGCATTCCCGTGCGGTTTGAAGCGCTGCTGAAGAAGCTCGATTCATCTGATCTGGATACCAATCCTGACAATCCCTGGCCTGCTCAGGTCGGGCTCGCTCAATAGGCCAAACCGGCGGCAGGATTATGGAGAGCGGCGCCAAGGTTTGCCTTGATCCCCGCATCCTTTTGCAATTTCCACATTTCTACTCTTAAACTCCCGCCGGCCATTCCTAACCAGTTCACGCCCTATTCGTGCGGGGTGAACGCAATCAGCGCCCGATAAAAGACAGCTCCTTGCCTCTTCAGTGCGTAAACGGCTTCGGGAAATCAATGCCGGCGGTTATCCGGCCATTCCCTCGTGTGCAGGACCGCCCGTTTGCCGGGATCCGGAAGGCCTTTTGATGCGCGCCGTTCTCGACCAGCTCGACGCGCGTCGTGAAAAAGCCCGCCTCGGCGGCGGCCAGAAGCGGATCGACGCGCAGCACGGGAAGGGCAAGCTCACCGCCCGCGAACGGCTGGAGGTGCTGCTCGATGATGGCTCGTTCGAAGAATACGACATGTTCGTCACCCATCGCGCGTCGGATTTCGGGCTGGCCGCCCAGAAGGTGCCGGGCGACGGGGTGGTGACCGGCTGGGGCACGATCAACGGCCGGCTGGTCTACGTTTTCTCGCAGGACTTCACGGTGCTGGGCGGGTCGCTGTCCGAAACGCACGCGCAGAAAATCTGCAAGATCATGGATATGGCGGTGCGCAACGGGGCACCCGTCATCGGCTTGAACGACTCCGGTGGCGCGCGCATCCAGGAGGGTGTGGCGTCCCTTGCCGGCTATGCGGAAGTGTTCAGACGCAATGTCGACGCGTCCGGCGTCATCCCCCAGATCTCGGTCATCATGGGGCCGTGCGCGGGCGGCGCCGTCTATTCGCCCGCGATGACCGATTTCATCTTCATGGTGCGCGATTCTTCCTACATGTTCGTCACCGGTCCCGACGTGGTGAAGACGGTGACCAACGAGATCGTCAGCGCCGAGGAGCTTGGCGGCGCGCGCACGCACACCGAGCGCTCGTCGGTTGCCGATGGCGCTTACGAGAACGACGTCGAGACACTGGAGGAAATGCGCCGGCTGTTCGATTTCCTGCCGCTGAACAGCCGCGACAAGCCGCCCGTTCGGCCCTTCTTCGACGATCCCGGCCGGATCGAAGCGCGGCTTGATACGCTGGTGCCCGAGGGCGCGAACAAGCCTTACGACATGAAGGAACTGATCCTCGCCATTGCCGACGAGGGCGATTTCTTCGAAATCCAGGCCGCCTTCGCGAAGAACATCGTGACCGGCTTCCTGCGCATCGAGGGTCGCCCCATCGGTGTCGTCGCCAACCAGCCGATGGTGCTGGCCGGCTGTCTCGATATCGATTCGTCCCGCAAGGCAGCGCGGTTCGTTCGCTTCTGCGACGCCTTCGACATTCCGCTGCTGACGCTAGTCGACGTGCCGGGCTTCCTTCCGGGCGCCGGCCAGGAATACGGCGGGGTCATCAAACACGGCGCGAAGCTATTGTTCGCATACGCGCAGGCGACCGTGCCGATGGTGACGCTGATCACGCGCAAGGCCTATGGCGGCGCTTATGACGTCATGGCGTCCAAGCATATCGGCGCCGACGTGAACTATGCCTGGCCGACCGCGGAGATCGCCGTCATGGGCGCCCGGGGCGCGGCCGAAATTCTCCACCGCTCAGAACTCGGCGATCCTGAAAAGCTCGCCGCGCGCACGCGGGAATATGAAGAGCGGTTCGCCAATCCCTTCATCGCGGCCGAGCGCGGCTTCATCGATGAAGTGATCATGCCGCATTCGTCGCGCAAGCGCATTGCGCGGGCCTTCGCGTCACTCCGCGGCAAGCGCGCGGAAGGGCCGGCACGAAAGCACGATACGATTCCGCTCTAGAGTCATCGCCCGGTGTTCAAGAAAATCCTGATAGCCAATCGCGGTGAGATCGCCTGCCGCATCATTCGAACCGCGCGGCGGCTGGGTATCGCGACGGTTGCGGTCTATTCGGATGCGGACCGGGACGCCCTGCATGTTCGCGAGGCGGATGCGGCGGTGGCGATCGGCCCGGCGCCGGCCGGCCAGTCTTATCTGGTCGCCGGGCGGATCATTGCCGCGGCACGGGAAGCCGGCGCCGATGCCATTCACCCGGGCTACGGCTTCCTGTCGGAGAATGCCCGCTTTGCCGAAGCCGTCGCCGCGGCGGGTATCGCCTTCATCGGACCGCCGGCATCAGCGATCGACGCCATGGGCGACAAGATCACGTCGAAGCGCATCGCCGCCGAGGCCGGGGTCTCCACCGTCCCGGGACATCTCGCCGTCATTGCCGACGCCGACGAAGCGGTTGCGATCGCGCGCCAGATCGGGTTTCCGGTAATGATCAAGGCCTCCGCCGGCGGCGGCGGCAAGGGCATGCGGATCGCGCATACCGAAGCCGAGGTGCAGGACGGCTTCAGCGCGTCCCGCAACGAGGCGCGTTCGTCGTTTGGCGACGACCGCGTCTTCATCGAGAAGTTCATCGTCGGCCCGCGCCACATCGAGATTCAGGTTCTCGCGGACGACCACGGGAATTGCGTTTATCTCGGCGAGCGCGAATGCTCGATCCAGCGCCGCAATCAGAAGATCGTGGAAGAAGCGCCATCTCCGCTGCTCGATGAAAAGACGCGGCGCGCGATGGGCAGGCAGGCGGTCGCGCTGGCGCGATCGGTCGGCTACCGCTCGGCGGGCACCGTGGAGTTCGTCGTCGACGCGGCGCGGAACTTTTACTTCCTGGAGATGAACACGAGGCTGCAGGTCGAGCATCCGGTCACCGAACTCGTGACCGGCCTCGACCTTGTCGAGGAGATGATCCGCGTGGCGGCGGGGCAGCCGCTCCGTTTTGCCCAGGATGATGTGAAGCTGAACGGCTGGGCGATTGAGTCTCGCCTTTATGCCGAGGATCCGTACCGGAATTTTCTCCCTTCCATCGGACGCCTGACGCACTATCGCCCGCCGGTCGAGGGCAAGCGCCCCGACGGCACGATCGTGCGAAACGACACCGGCGTTTACGAAGGCGGCGAGATTTCGATGCACTATGATCCCATGATCGCAAAGCTGTGCACGTGGGCTCACGATCGCGCCGGCGCGGTTGCGGCGATGAGCGATGCTCTCGACCGCTTCGAGATCGAGGGGGTCGGCAACAACCTTCCGTTCCTCTCCGCGGTGATGAATCATCCGCGTTTCCGCGAAGGGCGGCTGACCACGGCCTTCATCGCCGAAGAGTACCCCGATGGCTTTACCGGCGTGGAGCCTTCCGAGAACGATGTGCGCCGGCTCGCCGCCGTCGCCGCGCTCGTCAATCTCATCGCCGTCGAGCGCGATGCGCAGGTCTCGGGCGCGCTGGTCAATCACACCGCCTCGGTTGGGCGGAACTGGATGGTCGGGATCGGCGATCGCGAGATCGCCTGCGAGGTGGCCCGCTCCGATGGCAATGGGGCGGTCGTTACCGCAGACGATGGTTCGCCGATCGTCGTGGCAACCAGTTGGCGGCCCGGCCGGACGCTCGGTGAGTTCACCGTCGATGGCCGCGATCTTGCGGTCAAGGTTTCGCGCAACGGATCGGGATCGGGGTGGCGCCTGAGATGGCGCGGTGTCGATGTGCGGGTGCACGTGCGGCGGCCCCGCATCGCCGAACTCGCGCGCCTGCTGCCGAAGAAGCCGCCGCCGGACACGACGAAGATTCTGCTCTGTCCCATGCCCGGGGTGGTCACCGCAATTCATGTCGGAAACGGCGATGCCGTGGAGCAGGGGCAACCGCTCGTCGTGGTCGAGGCCATGAAGATGGAGAACACCTTGCGCGCCGAGCGCGCCGCCATCGTGAAGAACGTGGCCGTAGCGGTTGGCGCACGGCTGGCGGTCGACGAACTCATCATGGAGTTCGAGTGACGATGGCCTCGCAGAACCCGCTCGACCGGTGGCGCGCGCTCGCTGAAGCGGAAATCAGGGGCGACCCGGCGAGCCTCACCTGGCACACGTCGGAGGGGATCGACGTCAAGCCGCTCTACACCGCGGCCGATCTCGCCAACGTCGGATTTCTCGAATCCTTGCCCGGATTTCCGCCATTTGTGCGCGGACCGCGGGCCACCATGTATGCCGGCCGCCCATGGACGATCCGGCAGTACGCCGGCTTTTCCACGGCCGAGGAATCGAATGCCTTCTATCGCAAGGCGCTGGCGGCGGGCCAGAAGGGCCTGTCCATCGCCTTCGACCTCGCCACCCACCGCGGCTACGACAGCGACCATCCCCGCGTGACCGGCGACGTCGGCAAGGCCGGCGTCGCAATCGATACCGTCGAGGACATGAAGGCGCTGTTCGACGGCATCCCGCTGAATGAAATGTCGGTGTCGATGACGATGAACGGCGCGGTGGTGCCGGTCCTCGCCATGTTCATCGTCGCCGGCGAAGAGCAGGGCGTGAAGCCGGGCGAACTCTCCGGAACGATCCAGAATGACATCCTCAAGGAGTTCATGGTCCGCAACACGTACATTTATCCGCCGGCGCCTTCGATGCGGATCGTGTCAGACGTCATCGAATACACGGCGAAGGCGATGCCGCGGTTCAACTCGATCTCGATCTCCGGCTATCACATGCAGGAAGCGGGCGCGACGCTGGTGCAGGAACTCGCATTCACGCTCGCGGACGGCCGCGAATACGTGCGCGCGGCGCTCGCCAAGGGGCTCGACGTCGATGAGTTCGCCGGGCGCCTTTCGTTTTTCTTCGGCATCGGCATGAACTTCTTTATGGAGGCCGCCAAGCTGCGCGCGGCGCGGCTCCTGTGGTCGCGGATCATGGCGGAGTTTAAGCCCAGGAAGCAAAGCTCGCTGATGCTGCGCACCCATTGCCAGACCTCTGGCGTCTCGCTCCAGGAACAGGACCCGTACAACAACATCGTGCGGACAGCCTACGAAGCATTGGCGGCGGTGCTGGG
>CAYOUO010000107.1:0-12402 GCA_964407155.1 uncultured Hyphomicrobiales bacterium
CGCCGATGAAGGTGCAAGTCTAGCGGTGCAAACGCCGACCTGAACAGGCCCGCGGCGTCTTTTGCCGCGAAGCCGCGAACCCCGCGAAGTCTTGCCCTGATCGCCGGGATAGCAGGGAACCGGCTTGCGCGCATGGCGCGGGAGCCGATGCTAGGCTTCGTGATCGTTCGAAGAAGGAGGGCGACACATGCGCCGTTTGAGTCTGCTGGTTGGGCTCCTCGTGAGCCTCACGTTCGCCGCAGCCGCCAGTGCCGAGCCGCAATGGCTCACCCTGCCGCCGACGCCGACGCTGCCCGAGTCGACGCAGAGCGGTTATGCGCCGGTCAACGGGATCAAGATCTGGTACGCGGTTTACGGGCAAGGCAAGCCGGTGCTGCTGCTTCACGGCGGCCTCGGCAATTCGAACTACTGGGGCAACCAGGTGCCGGTGCTCGCCAGGCAGTATCAGGTGATCGTCATGGACAGCCGCGGCCACGGCCGCTCGACCCGCGACGACAAGCCGTATGGCTATGACCTCATGGCCTCCGACGTGATCGCGCTGCTCGACTATCTGAAGATCGACAAGGTGGCGCTCGTCGGCTGGAGCGACGGTGCCATCCTCGGGCTCGACATCGCGATCCATCATCCGGAGCGCTTGTCGAAACTGTTTGCCTTCGCCGCGAACTCCGATCCGAGCGGCGTCGCCGACATTTCCAAGAGCGACGTCTTCAACGCCTACATCGCGCGTGCCGAGAAGGAATACGAGAAACTGTCGGCGACGCCGACCGAATACAACGCCTTCCTCGACCAGATCGGCAAGATGTGGGCCTCGCAGCCGAACTGGACGGCGGACGATCTCAAGAAGATCACCACGCCAACCTGGATCGTCGACGCCGACCACGACGAGGCGATCAAGCGCGAGAACACGGAGTTCATCGCGGCCAACATTCCGAACGCCGGGCTGCTGCTGCAGCCGGAGGTGAGCCATTTCTCCTTCCTGCAGGATCCCGGGCAATTCAACGAAGAGGTGCTGCACTTCCTCGACGTGGTGCCCTGGCAGTAGGAGCAGACGACCTGCCTCCGTCATTCCGCGAAAGCCGGAATCCAGTTTTGCTGACAGCTTCGCTGTCGCTGGATCCCGGCCTGCGCCGGGATGACAGGGAGAGGAGTCACCCGATCGGCACGAGCGGGCGGTCGATGGCGGTGCGCAGCGCGAATTTCGATTCGATGCGCGAGACGCCGGGCAGGTGGCCGAGCACATTGGCGTGAAGGCGTTCGAAGTCGGGCAGGTCCTCGGCGACGATGTGGATGAGGTAGTCGCTGGAGCCGGACATGAGGTGGCAGGAGAGCACGTTGGGGCAGAGCGCGAGCGCCTTCTCGAACGCCTTCAGCGTGTCGTCGTTCTGCTTGTCGAGCGTGATCTCCACGAAGATGTCGATGCCGAGGCCGGCGGCGGCCGGGTCGAGCATGGCGCGATAGCCGCGGATGATGCCGGCAGCCTCCAGCGCCTGAATGCGGCGCGTGCAGGCCGACGGCGACAGCCCGACCTTTCCCGCGACTTCGACAGCCGACAGGCGGCCGTTGCCGGCGAGCACGCGGGCAATCTTGCGGTCGAAATCATCCATGTGCACGAAATCTGCGCGATTTCCTCAATCGGCGCAATGATGCTGCACAAGGAGGCCTGAAACAAGCCGCGAAAAATCGGAAATATCGTGAATTTTGCCTCATCCTGTTTGGATAGTCGCGGGCCAAGGAGGCAGTCCCATGCTTGTCGGCGTTCCGAAGGAAATCAAATCGTCCGAATACCGGGTGGGGCTCACCCCATCGGCAGTCGGCGAATACATCGCGCACGGCCACCGGGTTCTGGTCGAGACCGGAGCCGGCGAGGGGGTCGGCGCGGGCGATGCGGTCTACAAGGCGGCGGGTGCGGAGATCGCGCGGAGTGCGAGCGAGGTCTTCGCCAAGGCCGACATGATCGTCAAGGTGAAGGAGCCGCAGCCGGCGGAGTGGACGCAGCTCCGCGCTGGCCAGATCCTGTTCACCTATCTTCATCTCGCGGCGGACGCTGCGCAGGCGCGCGGCCTGATTGAATCGGGCGTCACCGCGGTGGCCTACGAGACCGTAACCGACGCGCACGGCGGCCTGCCGCTGCTCGCGCCGATGAGCGAGGTCGCGGGCCGTCTCTCGATCCAGGCCGCCGCGACGGCGCTGCAGAAGGCGCAGGGCGGTCGCGGCATTCTTCTCGGCGGCGTGCCGGGTGTGGCGCCGGGCAAGATCGTCATCATCGGCGGCGGTGTCGTCGGCACGCACTCGGCGCGGGTTGCGGCCGGTGTCGGTGCGGCGGTGACGGTGCTCGACAAGTCGCTGCCGCGGCTGCGTCAGCTCGAGGATATTTTCGGCAGCCGCGTCACGACGCGCTACGCCGCCCGTGACGCCGTGGCGGAGGAAGTGGCGTCAGCCGACGTCGTCGTCGGTGCGGTGCTGGTGCCCGGCGCGACGGCGCCCAGGCTGGTGACGCGCGCGATGCTCGGCACGATGAAGAAGGGCGCGGTGCTGGTCGACGTCGCCATCGACCAGGGCGGCTGCTTCGAGACGTCGCGGCCGACCACGCATCTCGACCCCACCTTCGTCGTCGATGGTATCGTGCACTACTGCGTCGCCAACATGCCGGGCGCCGTGCCGCTGACCTCGAGCGCCGCGCTCAATCACGCGACATTGCCGTTCGGGCTGGCGCTGGCCGATCGCGGCCTGGCGGCGATCGCTGCCGATCCGCACCTCAGGAACGGGCTGAACGTCCATGCCGGCCGCATCACCCACAAGGCGGTGGCCGAGAGCCTCAAGCTTGATTTCGCCGATCCGAACCAGCTGATGGCTGCCTGACTGCCGGGGCGTTGAATTCCGGCGGACCGGAACATCCGCCGCACGGGTAGCCCGGGGCTCGCCGTCAGCGGCGGGCCCTTTTCTTTTGGCCCGGCCGGGTTCGCCGGTGCGACAGGGTTGGCGCCCGTCGCGATGTCCTCTAGACAGTGCGCGTCCATGACCAGAATTTCCGATGACAGACTGATCGATGCGCTGGCCGCCGCCGCGATTGCGGCGGGCGAGGCGATCCTTGCCGTGCGGTGCGGCGGCGTCACGGTGGAAAAGAAGGCCGACGCCTCGCCGGTGACGGAAGCCGACCGCGCCGCCGAGCGCCTGATCGCGGCGGGACTTGCCGACGTGGCGCCCGATATTCCGATGGTCGGCGAAGAATCGGCCTACGACGGCAGCATCCCCGAGATCGGCCGCACGTTCTTTCTGGTCGACCCGCTCGACGGCACCCGCGAGTTCGTGAAGGGCGGCAGCGATTTCACCGTCAACATCGGGCTGGTGCGTGATGGTGTCCCGGCGGTGGGCGTGATCTTCGTGCCGGTGACCGGCGAACTCTATGCCGGGGCGGTGGGCATCGGCGCGTGGCGGGCTGACGTGACGGCCGGTGCCGTCAGGCCCCGGCGCGCGATGCGCGTGCGTCAGGCGCCCGCCGGGCCGATCGATGTCGTCGCCAGTCGCTCGCACCGCAACCGCGAGACCGACGCTTACATCGCGCGCTTCGACGTGGGCCGGCTGGTCTCCGCCGGTTCCTCGCTGAAGTTCTGCGTGGTGGCGGCCGGCGAGGCCGACCTCTATCCGCGCATGGGGCCGACGATGCAGTGGGACACCGCCGCCGGGGAGGCGATTCTCAGGGCGGCCGGCGGCTCCGTCGTCACCACCGACGGCAAGCCGCTGTTCTACGGACGCGGCCCGGCGCCGGGACCCGAGGCGTTCCGCAATCCGTCGTTCATCGCCACCGGTGGAATGGCGCCGATCCCGACCGCCTGAATCGGGAACAAATTTCTACCGCGGCGGGTTCGCCGGCAACATTCCGGGTCCGGCGCGGCGCAACATGGCGGCTTCGTGCTTGAGCCCGGCCGGAGGCTATGCGTAAGTCCGGCCGCCAGATAACCCCGGTCCCGCGTCGAATGTCCGCACAATCCCTGCCGCATCTCAAACGCCTCGAGGCCGAGGCGATCTTCATCATGCGCGAGGTCGTGGCCACCGCCGAGCGCCCGGTGATGCTCTATTCGATCGGCAAGGATTCGTCGGTGATGCTGCACCTGGCACGCAAGGCGTTCTTTCCGGCGCCGCTGCCGTTCCCGCTGCTGCACATCGACACGACGTGGAAGTTCCGCGAGATGATCCGCTTCCGCGACGAGACGGCGCGGCGCTATGGCCTCGAGCTCAGGGTGCATACCAACCGCGACGGAATCGCGCGCGGGATCACGCCATTCACCCACGGCTCGTCGTTCTACACGCAGGTGATGAAGACAGAGGCGCTGAAGCAGGCGCTCGACGCCGGCGGCTACGACGTCGCTTTCGGCGGCGCGCGGCGCGACGAAGAGAAGAGCCGCGCCAAGGAGCGCGTCTTCTCGTTCCGCTCGGCCGGCCACGGCTGGGACCCCAAGAACCAGCGGCCGGAACTCTGGTCGCTCTACAACACGCGCGTGAAGCCGGGCGAATCCATCCGCGTTTTCCCGCTGTCGAACTGGACCGAGCTCGACATCTGGCAATACATCCTCGCCGAAGAGATCGACATCGTGCCGCTTTACTTCGCGGCGGAGCGGCCGGTGGTCCGCCGCTCGGGGCAGCTCATCATGGTCGACGACGACCGGATGCCGCTCCAGCCCGACGAGGTGGCGGAACTGCGGCGCGTGCGCTTCCGCACGCTCGGCTGCTATCCGCTGACGGCGGCGGTGGAGTCCGACGCGACCACGGTGTCGGACATCGTTGCCGAAATGTTCGTGACGCGCACCTCCGAGCGGCAGGGCCGGCTCATCGATCACGACGAGGTCGGGTCGATGGAGACGAAGAAGCGCGAGGGCTATTTCTAGTGGCCCACAACCTCGATCACACGGACGGGTTTCTCGCGCGCGTCGCTGCGGAGGAAGACAAGGACCTGCTCCGCTTTCTCACCTGCGGCAGCGTCGACGACGGCAAGTCGACGCTGATCGGACGGCTGCTCTACGATTCCAAGCGCATTTTCGAGGACCAGCTCACCGCGCTGCAATCCGATTCGACCAAGTATGGCACCGACGGCGACAACATCGACTTTGCGCTGCTCGTCGACGGGCTGCAGGCCGAGCGCGAACAGGGCATCACCATCGACGTCGCCTACCGCTATTTCGCCACCGAGAGGCGGCGCTTCATCATCGCCGACACGCCCGGCCACGTGCAGTACACGCGCAACATGGCGACGGGCGCCTCGAACTCCGACCTCGCCATCCTGCTCGTCGATGCGCGCGCCGGCCTGCTCAGCCAGACGCGGCGGCATGCCTATATTGCCGCGCTGCTCGGCATTCGCCATGTTGTGCTGGCCGTCAACAAGATCGATCTCGTCGATTTCAGCGAGGCGCGGTTCAACGAAATCCGCGACGCCTTTGCCGCGTTTGCCGGGCCGCTCAACTTCCGCAGTGTCGCGGCCATGCCGATCTCGGCGCGCCACGGCGACAACGTCGTCGGCCTGAGCGTGCGCACGCCCTGGTACACGGGCAAGCCGCTGCTCGAATATCTCGAGACGGTCGAGGTGACGGAGCACCCCGAGGATCAGGCGCTCCGCCTCCCGGTGCAGTGGGTGAACCGGCCGGATCACACGTTCCGCGGCTATGCCGGCACGATCGCGGCGGGGCGGCTGAAGCCGGGCACTCCCATCGTCGTCGCGCGCACCGGCCAGACCGCGACGGTCTCGCGCATCGTGGCGCTGGACGGCGACCGCGAGGGCGCCGTGGCGGGCGATTCGGTCACGTTGACGCTCGACCGCGAGATCGATGTCAGCCGCGGCGACGTGCTGGCGCTACCGGACGACCGCCCGACCGTGGCCGATCAGGCCGCGGCGCACATCATCTGGATGTCGGACGAGCCGCTGTTGCCGGGCCGGTCCTATCTGCTCAAGAGCGCGACGCGCACGGTGGGCGCCACGGTGAGCGAGCTCAAGCACCGGGTCGATTTCGACGACATCCAGAAGCCGCTCGCCGCCAAGACGCTCGAACTCAACGACATCGGCTTCGGCAACCTGTCGCTGTCAGAGCCGCTGGCGTTCGATCCTTATGAGCAGAACCGGACAATGGGCTCGTTCATTCTCATCGACCGCTTCACCAATGCGACGGTGGCGGCGGGCATGATCCACTTCGGGCTCCGGCGCGCCACCAACATCCACGGGCAGGCGCTCGACCTCGACAAGCAGGTGCGCGCGGAGGCAAAGGGCCAGCGGCCGGTGATCGTGTGGTTCACCGGCCTGTCCGGCGCCGGCAAATCCACGGTCGCGAACCTGGTCGAGACGAAGCTGCACCTCACCGGCCGCCACACCTACCTGCTCGACGGCGACAACGTGCGGCACGGCCTGAACCGCGATCTCGGCTTCACCGATGCCGATCGTGTCGAGAACATCCGCCGGGTCGCCGAGACCGCCAAGCTGTTCGTCGATGCCGGGCTGATCGTGCTGGTGTCGTTCATCTCGCCGTTCCGCTCGGAACGCGCCATGGCGCGCGAGCTGGTGGAGGCCGGCGAGTTCCTCGAGGTCTACGTCGACACGCCGCTGGCGGTGGCGGAAGCGCGCGACCCGAAAGGACTCTACCGGAAGGCGCGAGCCGGGCAGATCGTCAATTTCACCGGCGTCGATTCACCCTACGAAGCGCCGATTGATCCGGAGCTCATCCTCGATACGACGCACGACAGCGCCGATCAGCTCGCGGACAAGGTGGTGGAGTACCTGCGCCGCGGCGGTTATCTCGGGCGTGGGTAGCGCCGGCGTCGGAAGCGATCCGGCGATAGCCTCGCGTTACGACGAGGCGTCCGACTTCAGCACGTCGATGCGGATCGACTTGACGTCGACGCCGGTGCCGTCTCCCGGAATGCCGGGCTCGATCAGAAGATCGTCGCCGCTGGGGCTGGTGCGCATCGCCGGCACCCGCCATTCGATGCCGAGCGGCGCGAAATCCGAACCCAGATTGGCGGTCTGCCAGTGGCTGATGGCCAGTCCGCTCTGGTAGGCGAAGCGCATGCCGGCGGCGCCGGATTCCACCGAGGCCCGCGCGACGATCACGACGCGGATGTTCTTCCCCGCCAACCGCGCGGCGATGCCCGGCCCGATGCTGACCTTCACGCCGGGGGCGCTGGTCGAGGACGATACGCGGACAAAGCCGTTGGTGTTGTCGAAGGCGACCGGATTGTCGGGCGTGGTGTCGAAGACCGTCGGGTCGGTGCCGTCGAAAATCGTGAAGGTCTGGGCGACCGCAGCGGAATCGTTCGGAATGCGCGCGGCGGTCGCGGCGTCGCTGATTTCGCGGTGCACGCCGATGGGCAGCGTGACGGTCCGGCTGGTGCGCGCGCCGAGCTCATACGAGATGATCGCGACCAGCACTACGAACAGGACGCCGGCGAAAATGGCGGCGATCCTGAACGGCGCCTGCTCCCGCGTCCCGAGCCATGACGGCCACTCGAAGGCAGGGGCTGGCCGGACACGCTGCTCAAACTTGCCGCGGCCGCTCCAGCGGACGGCACGGCGGTATTCCTGCGTATCCTCTGCCTCCGCTTCTTCCGCCTCTTCGGCGTATTCCTCGTCGAGCAGCTCTTCTTCGTCGGGCTCGTCGTACGCTGCCGGCTGAGGCTGGGGCTGCCGGGGCGGGGCGAGCTGGCGCGCGGCGGCCAGCGCCGCTCCGCCACGGGCGGCCGCGGCGTGGATCATCGCACCGGCGGGCTGGACGGCGAGGGCACGCTCGCTGTCGCCGGTGATCTTGCGCGCCGGCGTCCGTTCGGCGGGTGCTGCCGCGGGGACAATGGCAGCGCGCTTCCGGCGCGCCACGACCTGGCCGCTGGCGATGGCGTCGTGAATGTCCGCCTCGATGCGTTCGACGGCGGTGTCGTAGGAACCGACGCGCATGTCGATTTCGTCGGCGGCGAGCGGCGGGCGGTAGTCCCACAGCTGCTTGATCACCGCGCGGCGCGCCTGCGCTTACATCTCGCGGCGCTCGCTTTCGTCGGTCAGGCCGCGGTCGACGATCGATTGTTTCAGCAGGGCGTAGAAATCGGTCATTGCGGGTGATTTCAACAA
This sequence comes from uncultured Hyphomicrobiales bacterium, assembly GCA_964407155.1. GTDB lineage: Bacteria > Pseudomonadota > Alphaproteobacteria > Rhizobiales > Kaistiaceae > DASZQY01. The sequence goes on from CAYOUO010000107.1 coordinate 8,099, forward strand.
CAGCAAAGGGAAAAGGACCAGCCGCGCACCCGATGTACGCACGCGAAACTGTGCAAAACCGCGGCAGGAAGAGTGAAGATGTTCACAGGGTTATTTCGCCGGGGAGAAAAGAACGATGGCGTACGCGGCCACCTCTGCCGTCGCAAAACTGATACGTGACGCGGATAGTCAACCGTGGGGGCTCCCTAACGTTTTCACCTTATCAGGCCGAAGCGCTTGCGGTCCTGGGCTCGCCGACTCTATATCGACCGGGTTGTGATCGGGCAGGACGGCGGCGATTTCTAGGCAGGGCGGCGGTCCACGCTGCCTGAACGGAGCCGCAGATGGTTGCAGCCAATACCGAGATATCTCCCCGCGAAACGGCTCTGGCGCGCGCTTTTGCCCGGCTGGTCGAGCGGCGGTGGATGCTCGTTGCGGCCCTGGCGGTTCTGTCGGGATTTGCCGTCGCGGGCGTCCTGGGACCATGGACCGCAGGCGCGCTGCTTCTGCTGTTTGCGCTCGCGGTTGCGTTTCTTCAGCCTGCGGAAACCCGCTCTTCCGTGCCAGGCGGCGTGCTCCTGGCGCCGGCATCCGGCATGGCGCCGGCGGCGCCTCCGGCCGAACAGAGCGCGGCTTTCGAGGCATTCGCCGATGCCTTGCCGGACCCGTGCTTCATCCTCGATCGCCGCGGCGTGGTGCGCTATGCCAACCAGCGCGCCAACGCCGCGTTCGCCATTCGCGCCGGGGAAGCGCTGACCTTCCGCATCCGCGTCCCCGATCTGGTGCAGGCCTTCGACGTGGTGGCCAAAGGCGGCCCGCCGCAGCGGGTCGAATTCACCGAGCGCGTGCCCAACGAACGGTGGCTTGCGGCGTGGATCGCGCGGCTCGGCGCCAGCGATGCGGTGCTGCTGCTGATCGCCGACATGACCGAGCAGCACAAGACGGACCGCGTGCGCGTCGATTTCGTCGCCAATGCCAGTCACGAGCTGCGCACGCCGCTCGCCTCGCTGGCCGGCTTCATTGAGACGCTGGAGGGACCGGCGCGCGAGGATGCCGCCGCGCGCACGCGCTTTCTCGCGATCATGCGCGAGCAGGCGGGCCGCATGAGCCGTCTCGTCAACGACCTGCTTTCGCTGAGCCGCATCGAGATGAAGGCGCACGTGCGCCCCGCGGACAGCGTCGATCTCGTCGCCGTGGTGAGCCATGTCGTGGATTCCCTGGAGCCGCAGGCGCGCGATCTCGGGGTGGCGATCGAGATGGGCCTCCCGGCGGCGCCGGTCGCGGTGACCGGCGACCGCGACGAGCTGATCCAGGTGTTCGAGAACCTCATCGAGAATGCCTGCAAATACGGCCAGTCCGGCAGGCATGTCACCGTGACCGTGACGGCGGCTGGCGACGGGCAGGGGCCCCGGGTCGCCATTCGTGATTTCGGGCCGGGCATTCCGGCGGAGCACATTCCGCGGCTCACCGAGCGCTTCTACCGGGTCGATGTCGAGGACAGCCGGCGCCATCGCGGCACCGGGCTTGGCCTGGCCATCGTGAAGCACATCGTCGCCCGTCACCTGGCGCGCCTGACGATCACAAGCCGGGTCGGGGAGGGGGCGACGTTCACCGTTAACTTCCCGGCAGGCCATTTCCGGCGGTCTCCCGGCGCGGAAGAAAACGCCGAGACATTTCAATAGCCTGCGGCGTCTTAAAACTGTCGCGTAAGTTTCATACGAAGATCACCGAGCGTCCCTAGGGTGCAGCCCGCGCCGATTGGTCGAACTCGACAAAAGCTCGTCGGCGCCTTGTTTCTTCAACCCCAAAAACAGGGAGAGGCCAGGTGAAACATTTCAACCTCGCCATTGCGGCCGGCTTCACATTCGCCGCGCTGTCCGTTTCCGCTGCCAGCGCCGCCGACATTTCGGGCGCCGGTTCCACCTTCATCTACCCGGTTTTCGCCAAGTGGGCCGACACCTACAAGACGAACACCGGCATCGGCCTGAACTATCAGTCGATCGGCTCCGGCGGCGGCATCAAGCAGGTCGAAGCCAAGACCGTGACCTTCGGCGCGACCGACAAGCCGCTCTCCGATGCCGACCTCGACAAGAACGGCCTCGTGCAGTTTCCGATGATCATGGGCGGCATCGTCCCGATCTTCAACGTCGAAGGAATCAAGCCGGGCGAGCTCGTCCTCGACGGTCCGACGCTGGCCGGCATCTTCATGGGCACGATCACCAAGTGGGACGATCCCGCGATCAAGGCGCTCAACGCCTCGGCCAAGCTGCCGTCGGCCGCGATCGTCGTCGTTCACCGCTCGGACGGGTCGGGCACCACCTTCAACTTCACCGACTACCTCAGCAAGAACTCCAAGGACTGGGCTGACAAGGTCGGGTCCGACACCGCGGTCGAGTGGCCGGTCGGCATAGGCGCCAAGGGCTCCGAGGGCGTCGCCAACACCGTCAAGCAGACCGCTGGCTCGATCGGCTACGACGAGTACGCCTACGCCGCGCAGAACAGCCTCTCCTACGCCGACCTGAAGAACTCGGCCGGCAAGGTCGTTGCTCCGTCGCTCGACACGTTCGCCTCGGCCGCCGCCAACGCGGATTGGGCCGGTGCGAAGAACTTCCACGTGATCATCACCAACCAGCCGGGCGACAACACCTGGCCGATCGCAGCTTCGACCTGGGTCCTCATCCACAAGGTTCCGGACGATGCGGCTGCGGCCGGCGAAGCCCTGAAGTTCTTCGACTGGGCCTACAAGAACGGCAAGGACCAGGCGAAGGCGCTCGACTACGTGGCGATCCCGGACGCGGTCGTCGCGCTGATCGAGAAGAGCTGGGGCGACATCCAGGCCGACGGCAAGCCGGTCTTCGCGACCCAGTAGGACACTCTATCGCTTCCGGAGCGGGCGGTTGCCGCCCGCTCCTTCTTGTGAAATGACTCGAGGGCTTCTGAGGCCGTGACCGTATCGATCGACATGCCCGCCACCGTTGACCTCGTGGCCGAGCGCAAGGCTCGCCGGTCGATCATTGAGGACCGGATCTTTTTCGGTCTCACGCTCGGCTCGGCCGTCCTGGTCGTTGTGATGCTGCTCGGTGTGATGGTCTCGCTGGTGATCGGCGCATGGCCGGCGCTCAGCAAGTTTGGCTTTGCCTTCATCTGGACGGAACGCTGGAGCCCGGTGAAGGAAATCTTCGGCGCGCTCGCGCCGATCTACGGCACGCTCGTCACCTCGGTGATCGCCATGGTGATCGGCATTCCAGTCAGCTTCGGCATCGCCATCTTCCTCACCGAGATCTGCCCGCCGATCCTGCGCCGCCCGATCGGCATCGCGATCGAGCTGCTCGCCGGCATTCCCTCGATCATCTACGGCCTGTGGGGGTTCTTCTTTCTCGCGCCGTTCCTGCAGTCGACCGTGCAGCCGTTTCTCATCGGCACGCTCGGCAACATTCCGGGTATCGGCATACTGTTCGGCGGCGCGCCCTATGGCATCGGCCTGTTCACCGCCGGCATCGTGCTGGCGATCATGGTGCTGCCCTTCATCACCTCGATCACCCGCGACGTGTTCATGACCGTCCCGCCGATGCTGCGCGAAAGCGCCTATGGCATCGGCTTGACGACCTGGGAGGTCGTGCGCCACATCGTGATTCCATACTCGCGCGTCGGACTGATCGGCGGCATCATGCTCGGGCTCGGACGCGCGCTCGGCGAGACCATGGCGGTGACGTTCGTCATCGGCAATTCGCACAACATCTCGGCCTCGCTGCTGGCGCCGGCAACCACGATCTCGGCGGCGATCGCCAACGAATTCACCGAAGCGACGGGCGACATCTATACGTCGAGCCTGATCGCCCTCGGTCTCATCCTCTTCGTCATCACCTTCGCAGTCCTGGCCTTCGCCAAGTGGCTGCTGATCCGCACCAACATCAAGTAGGGAGGCGCGAACCATGGCTTCCTACGCCGCGCGGCGGGTGCAGAACCGCATTGCCCTTGGCTTGTCCGCCGCCGCCACCGCTGTCGGCCTGTTCTTTCTCGCCGCGATCCTGATCACGCTGCTGTTCAAGGGTTTCTCCGCGATCTCGCCGCGCATCTTCACCGAGAACACCCCGCCGCCGGGCTCCGACGGCGGGTTGCTCAACGCCATCTTCGGCTCGCTTGCGATGACGATCATCGCCATCGTGGTGGCGACCCCGGTCGGCATTCTCGCCGGCACGTATCTGGTCGAGTACTCGCGCGGCAGCCGGCTCGGCGAGATCGCGAAGTTCATCAACGACATCCTGCTGTCGGCGCCATCGATCATCATCGGCCTGTTCGTCTACACCATCCTGGTCGTGCCGGTC
>CAYOUO010000108.1:0-4865 GCA_964407155.1 uncultured Hyphomicrobiales bacterium
TGGCGCCGGCATCGGCAAGCATCTCGGCAGAGATGTCGCCGGTATGTGCGCCGGAGGCGGCAACCGCGCAGTCCTGCCCGCCGATCGCCGCGTTGGAGCCCTGCGCCGTCTCCGCGGCAGCGGCGAGCAGGGTCGCTGGCAGGCAGACACCGACCTCTGCGCCGGCTGTGGCAGCCCCTGCCACGATCGCGCGCAGCTCGGTGAGGCCGCTGCGGCGCAGGCCGTTCATCTTCCAGTTGCCGACGGCAAACTTGCGACGGGCCATGGACCTGCCCTCTCCTGATCGCTGCCCAAACAGACCGGTGCGAGGCCTAACCGAAACGTCGCCAAAGGAAAAGCGCCGCGACGGCTTCGCTGGAGCCGCGGGCGGGCGTAAGGTCAGCCGTCTAAACAGGAGGTGCCGGGTGGCAAAGGCAGATTTTCAGGTCACCGGGCTGACACTGCACGGCCGGCACGGCGCGCTCGAGGCCGAGCGCTCGCTTGGCCAGCATTTCCTCGTTGACGTGAGCCTGACGGCCGATGTCGGCAACGCGCTGGCCAGCGACCGGGTCGAGGATACGATCCACTATGGCCACGTGATCAAGGCGGTGGTCGCCACCTTCGAGACCCGTTGGTTCAATCTGATCGAGGCGCTGGCCGCGGCGATTGCCGACGATCTCGTCGCGAGGTTCCCGAAGATCGAGCGCGTGCGGGTGACCGTGCACAAGCCGCATGCGCCGGTGGCAGCGATCATCGGCGATCTCGCGGTCAGCGTGGAGCGCCAGCGGTGACGGTGACCGCCCTCCTCTCGCTCGGCGGCAACCTCGGCGACCGCAAGGCGGCGATGGACGAAGCCGTGCGCCGCATCGAACAATCGGCGGGCGAGGTGCTGGCGCGTTCGGCCTACTACCGCACGGTCCCGGACGGACCGATAGCGCAGCCGTGGTTTCTCAATATCGCCGCCACGATCGCGACGACGCTTCTCCGCGACGAACTCGCCCGCGCCTGCCGCGACATCGAGACGGCACTTGGCCGCGACCGCACGCGCGAGATTCCATGGGGACCGCGCATCATGGATATCGACGTGGTCGCGTACGGCGCCGCCTCTGCCATCGATCCGCGACCGTTCGTGCTCATCCCGGCCGCCGAAATCGTTGGAGACCTGCGCATCGGCGCCTCCACGCTGCACGCCCTCGCCGCAGCCGCCGATGCAACCGGGGTGGAGAAGCTGGATTGGCCGGTGCCGGTACCCGCCGGACGGCCGTGAGATAGAGGCTTCATGACCCGCGACGAGCTGCGCGAGACCTATCGCGGCTATATCGATTGCCTGAACCGGCAGGCGTGGGACCGGCTGGGACAGTTCGTGCACGAGGCCGTGGAATATGACGGAGATCCGATCGGCCTCGTGGGCTACCGGGGAATGTTGGAGGGCGACTTCGATGCGATTCCCGACCTGCGCTTCGAGATCGCGCTGCTGATTGCCGATCCGCCGTTGATCGCGAGCCGCCTGCATTTCGACTGCACACCGCGGGGCATGCTGTTCGATCTTCCGGTGAACGGCCGGCGCGTGAAATTCGCGGAGAATGTGTTCTACGAATTCGTGGAGAGACGGATTCGCAGGGTATGGTCGATCATCGACAAGGCAGCGATCGCACGACAGTTATGAACTTCACGCCTCGGCGCAAACGTGGAACACGGCACGCCTGACCGGCAACCGCAGCAAGGGGGAAACGGAACTTGTTCACCGCCAGTGCCCTGGCCACCTACGTCGCGGCCTGCTTCCTGTTCTCGGTCATCCCCGGCCCCTCGGTGAGCGTGGTCGTGGCGAACGCGCTGGCGCGCGGCACCAAGGCCGGGCTGCTCACCATTCTCGGCACCAATCTCTCCGTCTTTTCGCTGGTGCTCGTGGTGGCTGCAGGCCTGCAGACGGTGGTCGCCCTGGTGGCGAGTGCCTTCATCGTCATCAAGCTCGCCGGCGCCGCCTACCTGGTCTGGATCGGCTGGCGGATGTTCATGTCGCGCGGCCATCTCGACCTCACCCGGCGCGGTGAAGATCTGCCGCTGTGGCGTTATGTCGTGCGGGGCGCGCTGGTGAGCTATTCCAACCCGAAGACGCTGCTTTTCCTCGGGGCGTTCCTGCCGCAGTTCATCGACCCTGCCCGGCCGGCGTTTCCCCAGATCGTCGTGCTCGGCCTTATCGTCGAGGCGGTGGCGACGACGACGGACACGATCTACGCCGTCCTTGCCGGGCAGATGCGTCACCTGCTCACCGAAGGGCGCGTCAAGGCCATGAACCGCGTCGCCGGGGCGATCCTGATGATCGGCGGCGTGTGGCTGGCGCTGGTCAGGCGAAACTGACGCCCTATCTGGCGGGCGTTGCGCGGCGATTTGCTTCGCACCGCCGCCATTGGACATTGTTCATTTCTCAAGCATCCGCCGGTGTTATTCCCCACCTCGATCCATCCCCCCCGATAGTGAAGCCCCGATAGCAAACCATGACAGCTCCTCTCTTCACCCCGCTCACCCTCGGACCGCTGACGCTGCCCAACCGCATCGCGGTCGCGCCGATGTGCCAGTATTCCGCGACGGACGGCACCGCGACCGACTGGCACTTCCAGCACTGGATGTCGTTCGCCATCTCCGGCGCGGGGATGATCACCATCGAGGCGACCGGCGTGGAGCGCCGTGGGCGGATCACCCACGGCAGCCACGGGATTTATTCGGACGAAAACGAGGCGGCGGCGCAGCGCACGCTTCTCGCCGCGCGGCGGGTGGCGCCGCACGGGACGCAGTTCGGCATCCAGCTTGCGCATGCCGGCCGCAAGGCCTCCACCCATGTGCCGTGGCACGGCGGCGGCCCGCTCGGCAGACACGACGATCCGTGGGAAACGGTGGCGCCTTCCGCCATTCCCTATGCGCCCGACTGGCACGTGCCGACCGCGCTCGACCACGGCGGCATCGAGCGGACCATCGCCGCCTTCGTATCCGCCGCCGAACGGGCCGTGCGTGCCGGCTTCGATTTCGTCGAGGTGCACGGCGCGCATGGCTACCTGCTGCACCAGTTCCTGTCGCCGCTCTCCAATCACCGCACCGACCACTACGGCGGCTCGCTCGAAAACCGCATGCGGCTGATCCTCGAAGTCGCGCGCGCCGTGCGCAAGGCCATCCCCGAACGCGTGATGATGGGCGCGCGGCTGTCGGCGACCGACTGGGTCGACGGCGGTTTCACGCCCGACGAGGCGGTGGAGGTGTCACGGGCGCTCAAGGATGCCGGCGCGGCCTACATCTGCGCCTCGAGCGGCGGGCTGCATCCCGCCCAGAAAATGAATCTGGTGCCGTCGTACCAGGTGCCGTTTGCCGAGCGCATCCGCCGGGAAGCCGGCATCGCGACCCGCGCGGTCGGGCTGATCGACGATCCGCACGTCGCCAACGACATCGTCACGAGCGGCAAGGCTGACATGGTGGCGCTGGCGCGGGCGATGCTCGCCGATCCGCGGTGGCCGTGGCGGGCCGCGGCGGCGCTCGGCGCGCCCATGCACCACGTGGCGCAATACGCCCGCTCGGCGCCGCTCATCACCAAGTGGGCGACGCAGGAGGCCCGGGCGACCGCGGCCTGAGCAGCCCGGATTCTGACGGGAAATCAACGTTCTCGCGCCTTGCGGGGCGCGGGGCCCATCCCTATTATCCCGGCCCGAAAGCGCGGCGCGACGGCACGCGCAGCCGCAGGATAAAAATTCCCCGATGCTCGACAGTCTTCGCAAGTACGCCAACAGCCCGGTGGCGCAGGTTCTCATGGGAATTCTGGTGCTGAGCTTCGGCGCCTGGGGCATTGCCGACGTGTTCAACGGCTTTCGCTCGAGCGACATCGCCCGCGTCGGCTCGGTCGAAATTACGCTCGCGGATTTCCAGCGCGAGTACACGGCGACCGTTCGCGAGATCAGCCGGCAGGTCGGGCAGGACATCACCGACGACCAGGCGCGCAAGGCCGGCATCCCGCAAAGCGTGATGGCGCGCCTCGTCAACCGGGCCTCGCTCGACAACGCCGCGCAGAAGAACAATCTCGGCGTTTCGGACGGCCTGCTGGCTGCAAAAATCGCCGGCGATCCGCAATTCCTCGGTCCGACCGGCAAGTTCGACCGCAACTATCTCGATCAGGTCATCCGCTCGCTCGGCTATACCGACAACGACTTCATTCTCGAGCAACGGCGGCAGTATCTGCGCGACCAACTGGCGCAATCGCTGGCCGGCGGGATTTCGGCGCCCGACGCCTACCTGCACGCGATCTACGACTACACCAGCGAAGAACGCAGCATCAGCTACGTCGTCGTGGCGGCGCCGGCGGCTTCCACGGTCGCCGATCCGGCCGACGCCGACCTCACCAAATACTACGACGCCAACAAGACCGAGTGGAACGCGCCGGAGACGCGGGCGGTGAGCTACTTCCAGCTCAATCCCGCCGACGTCGCCAAGACCGAGGACGTGACCGACGACGAGGCGAAGAAGGCCTACGACGCCGAGCCCGACCGCTATTCGACGCCGGAGACGCGCGACGTTCAGCAGATCGTGTTCAAGGATAAGGCGGAGGCCGACGCGGCGGCAGCGGCGATCGCCGGCGGCAAGACCTTCGACCAGCTCATGGCCGACCGCAAGCTCGCGACGGGCGACGTCGACCTCGGCGTGCTCACCAAGGACAAGATGGCCGACCCCAAGATCGCCGACGCCGCCTTTGGCCTCAAGCTGAACGAGGTGAGCCCGGTGATCGACGGCACCTTCGGGCCGGCCATCGTTCGGGTCACGACGATCAATCCGGGCAAGACGACGACGTTTGACGAAGCCAAGGCCGACATCAAGAAGGACCTCGCGACGCAAAAGGCCGCGACCGACAT
>CAYOUO010000109.1:0-4573 GCA_964407155.1 uncultured Hyphomicrobiales bacterium
CTATGCCCGTCCGGCCATGCGCATCTCGGCGCTGGCGCGGGTTCCGGTGGTGTACGTGATGACGCACGATTCAATCGGTCTCGGCGAAGACGGTCCGACGCACCAGCCGGTCGAGCATCTGGCGGCGCTGCGCGCCATGCCCAACATGCGCGTCTTCCGCCCGGCCGACGCCGTCGAGACGGCGGAGGCGTGGCCGCTCGCGCTCGAGCGCACTGACGGTCCAACCGTTCTCGCGCTCACCCGGCAGAACCTGGCGCCGGCGCGCACCACGCCGAGCGACAAGAATCTGTCGGCGGCCGGCGCGTACGAACTCTCGCCGGCCACGGGCACCGCCCGCGCGACCATTTTTGCTTCGGGCTCCGAGGTCGAGATCGCGATCAAGGCGCAGGCGCTACTGAAGGAGCGCAATATTGCGGCGCGCGTCGTCTCGGTGCCGTCGCTCGATCTCTTCCTCACTCAGCCGGACGCGGTGAAGAAGCAGGTCATCGGCGAGGCGCCGGTAAAGATCGCCGTCGAGGCGGCGGTGCGCTTCGGCTGGGACGCAGTCGTCGGCAGTGACGGGCTCTTCGTCGGCATGCACAGCTTCGGCGAAAGCGCGCCCTACAAGGACCTTTACGCGCACTTCGGCATCACGCCCGAGGCGGTGGCCGACGCCGTCGCCAAAAAGCACAACGCATAGGAAATCGGAGAAAGACTATGGCCGTCAGGGTTGCCATCAACGGGTTTGGCCGTATCGGGCGTCTGGTGCTGCGCGCGATCTACGAGTCCGGCCGCAAGGACATCGAAGTGGTGGCGATCAACGACCTCGGCCCGGTCGAGACCAACGCGCACCTGCTCCGCCATGACACCGTGCACGGCAAGTTCCCGCACCAGGTGAAGGTCTCGGGCGACGTCATCGACATTGGCCGCGAGCCGATCAAGGTGACCGCGATCAAGGACCCGGCGCAGCTGCCGCACAAGGCGCTGGGCGTCGATATCGCGCTGGAATGCACCGGCATCTTCACGGCGAAGGAAAAGGCCGCGGCGCATCTGACGGCCGGCGCCAAGCGCGTGCTGGTCTCGGCGCCGTCCGATGGCGCCGATCTCACGGTCGTCTACGGCGTCAACGACGACAAGCTCGGCAAGGACCACGTCGTGGTCTCCAACGCCTCGTGCACCACCAACTGCCTGGCGCCGGTCGTCGACGTGCTGAACAAGGCCGTCGGCATCGAGCACGGGTTCATGACCACGGTCCACTCCTACACCGGCGACCAGCCGACGCTCGACACGCTGCACAAGGATCTCTACCGGGCGCGCGCCGCGGCGGGCAACAACATCCCCACCGCGCCCCGCGCCGCCCACGCGATCGGTCTCGTCATCCCCGCGCACAAGGGCACGCTCGACGGCGCCGCCACGCGGGGGCCGACGCCGAATGTCTCGCAGGTCGACTTCAAGTTCGTCGCCAAGCGCGCCACGACCGCGGACGAAGTGACCGCCGCGATCAAGACGGCGGCCGCATCGAACCGCCTGAAGGGGATTCTCGAGTGGACGGCGGAGCCGCTCGTGTCGATGGACTTCAACCACAACCCCGCCTCCTCGACCTTCGCGATCGACCAGACCAAGGTTATCGGCGGCACGTTCGTGCGCGTCCTGTCCTGGTACGACAACGAGTGGGGCTTCTCCAACCGCATGGCCGACACGGCGGTCGCGATGGGCAAGCTGCTGTAGCAACGCCGGAGGATGCCCATGCGCCTGCTCGATGTGCTCGACATCGTTGGGCTGGCGCTGCTGCTTGCGTTCATCGTGTTCGCGTTCCGGCAGGGCCTGAAGGTGAAGCCCGACAAGGACGCCCGTGACTCAGGTAGCGGTCTGTACGGGGGCGGTTCCGATGGCGGCAGCCACGGTGGCGGCGGTCACGGGGGCGGCGCGCATTAGGAGTTTCATTCCATGACGGCGTTCCGCACCCTCGATGATGCAGGTGACCTGCGCGGCAAGCGCGTGCTCGTGCGCGTCGACCTCAACGTGCCGATGGCAGACGGCAAGGTGTCGGACGATACGCGCATCCGCGCCGTAGTCCCGACCATCCTCGAGATCGTCGGCAAGGGCGGCAAGGCGATCCTGCTCGCTCATTTCGGCCGTCCCAAGGACGGGCCGGAAGCGAAGTTCTCGCTGAAGCAGGTGGTGCCGGCGGTTGCCGCGGCGCTGGGCAAGCCGATCGGATTTGCGCCGGACTGCGTCGGCCCCGAGGCCACCGCTGCCGTCGATTCCATGATGGACGGCGACGTGCTCGTGCTGGAAAACACGCGCTTCCACAAGGGCGAGGAGAAGAACGACCCGGCGTTCACCGCCGAACTCGCCAAACTCGGGGACCTTTACGTCAACGACGCCTTCTCCGCCGCGCACCGCGCACATTCCTCGACGGAAGGGCTGGCGCATCTTCTGCCCGCCTACGCCGGCCGCGCGATGCAGCGTGAGATCGAGGCGCTGGAATCGGCGCTCGGCGATCCGAAGCGGCCGGTGGTCGCGGTGATCGGCGGCGCCAAGGTGTCGTCCAAGATCGACGTGCTGGTCAATCTGGTCGCCAAGGTCGATGCGCTGGTCATCGGCGGCGGCATGGCGAACACATTCCTGCTCGCCAGAGGCGTCGCGATCGGAAAGTCACTTGCCGAGCCCGATCTTGTCGATACGGCGAAACAGATCATGGCAGCGGCGGACAAGAGCAGCCACGCGGTGGTGCTGCCGGTCGATGCCGTGGTCGCGCGGGAGTTCAAGGCGGGCGCCGGAAGCACAACGGTCGCCATCGATCAGGTGCCGCCCGACCAGATGATCCTCGACGTCGGTCCGAAGTCGGTCGAGGCGATCAACGCCTGGATCGACAAGGCCGCCACGCTCGTCTGGAACGGCCCGCTCGGCGCCTTCGAGATCGAGCCCTTCGACCGGGCAACGGTCGCCGCCGCGAAACATGCGGCCGAGCGGACGAAGGCCGGGAAGCTTCTGTCGGTGGCGGGGGGTGGCGAAACGGTCGCCGCGCTCCATCACGCCGGCGCCGCCGACGGCTTCTCCTTCATCTCGACGGCAGGCGGAGCGTTCCTCGAATGGCTGGAGGGCAAGGCGCTCCCCGGTGTCGAGGTCCTGCGCAAAAAGGGCTGACCGGCCGCCGCGACCGACGGCCTTGCGGCACGCCGCAGGCAGTCCTCATTTTTCCGATTGTGAAGGGCCGGGGGATTTCGTCTATAACCGCTCGGATTTTCCGCACACTGGGATGAACGGTTATGGCTGAGCGTTTGGAAGACATTGCGCAGCGCATGGTCGCTCCGGGCAAGGGCATTCTGGCCGCCGACGAGAGCAACGCAACCTGCACGCGCCGGTTCGACGCGCTGGGTATTCCCTCGACGCCGGACATGCGGCGCGATTATCGCGAGATGCTGTTCCGCGCCGGTGATGCGATGCGCAACTTCATCTCGGGCGTGATCCTCTACGACGAGACCATCCGCCAGACCGCGCACGACGGGACGCCGCTGGTGAAGATCATCACCGATGCCGGCGCGATTCCCGGCATCAAGGTGGACGCCGGCACCAAGCCGCTGGCGCTTGCGCCGGGCGAATCGATCACCGAAGGCCTCGACGGTCTCCGCGAGCGGTTGCAGGAATACCACGGCATGGGCGCCCGCTTCGCGAAGTGGCGCGCAGTCATCAACATCGGGCCGGGCATGCCCTCGCCCAATGCCATTCATGCCAATGCCCACGCGCTCGCCCGCTACGCCGCGCTCTGCCAGGAAAGCGGCATCGTGCCGATCGTCGAGCCGGAAGTGCTGATGGACGGAAAGCCGGCCAGTCACGACATCGACGTCTGCTACGCGGCGACCGAAAAGACGCTGCGCGCCGTGTTCGAGCAACTCGATCTCGCCGGCGTCAATCTGCGCGGCATGGTGCTGAAGCCAAACATGGTCATCGCCGGCAAGGATTCGCAGAGGCAGGCGACCGCGAAGCAGGTCGCCGAGAAGACCGTGCAGCTCCTCAAGGCCGTGGTCCCGGCCGACGTTCCTGGAATCGCTTTCCTTTCCGGCGGGCAGTCGGATGAGCAGGCAACCGAGAATCTCTCGCTCATGAACCAGAGCGGACGGCTGCCGTGGCGCCTCACCTTTTCCTACGGGCGTGCGCTGCAGGCGGCTGCGATGAAGACCTGGGCCGGCAAGGAGGCCAACGTCAGGGCCGCGCAGAAGGCGTTTCTGCACCGCGTGAGGATGAACAGCCTAGCTGCATCAGGCCGTTGGTCATCAGACCTTGAAAAACAAGCTGCATAAAACCCGGCAACAACCTTCAGGATCAGCTATATTTGGCTGAGCGTCCCGTCTATTGTGCCGCACAGCAGTTGCAGGCTTGGGCGATCACGATGAACCCGGTCCACGCGACCGTGGCGACTGGAATTGATACGAACGCATGGCAACCTCGGCCGACGTCCGCTGCCGCCTCTGCCTGGTAACCCCGGCTCATTTTAGCGCCGAGGCTTTTGCCCCGCGTCTGGCCGATGCGCTGGCGGGTGGTGATGTGGCGTCGCTGATCATCACGTCGCCGACGGACGATCCTTCCGCTT
>CAYOUO010000110.1:0-2536 GCA_964407155.1 uncultured Hyphomicrobiales bacterium
GGCACGACATTCTGCGTCGCGTGCACCCCGATCTTGCTCCACTGATCGACCACCCAGGTGCCGACATATTTGTAGGGCTGATCGACGTTGCGGTTCAGCACCTCGAAGCTGAGATTCTCCTGCCCGGCTTCCTTCAAGAGGCGGCGTGCTTCGGCGCGCGACTTTTCGATATCCGGCCAGAAGCCGGCGATCGTCTGCAGCTCCTCCTTGCTAGGCGCCAGCGGCGAGCCCGGGAACACGATGCTGCCGACGGTGCGGACATCGGCAATTCTGGAGAGCGCCTGGGCGCTGCCCCAGCGGTCGATCGCCAGGGTCAAGGCGCGGCGTACCCGCACATCGTCGAACGGCTTCTTCCGGTGGTTGAAAATCAACGTGCTGCCGCAGTTCCAGTCGCTCTCCAGCACGTTGATCTTGTCGCCCAGCTCCGCCTTCAACTCGTCCATGGCGGCGGGCGGATAGCCGCGGAATTCGGCCGCGGCCCGGTCCGCCCGGATCGCGTCGATCTGGGTTGCCTGCTTTGGCGCGTAGATCCCGGTGAAGCCGTCCAGATAGGGCAATCCCTTGCGATAGTAGTCGGGGTTGCGCACGCCGCTGATCGACTGACCGGTCTGGTAGCCGGCAAACTTGAACGGGCCGGAGCCGAGGATGTTGTGCTCGTACCAGTGCGGGTCTTTGTCGAGCACCTTTTTTTGATAAATCCAGTTATACGGATCGGCGAGCGCCGGTAGAAACGCGGTCGTCGCGAACTTGAGGTGAAAGACCACGGTTTCGGGGTCCGTCGCCGCGACATCCTTGACCATCATGTACTGGCTGGAACGCGGGCTGAGGATGCCGTCGGGCGGGAAGATGATCGAATGCCAGCTCGCCGCGACGTCGTCTGCGGTCAGCTTGTCGCCGTTGTGAAACTTGACGTCCTGGCGAATCTTGAAGGTGTAGGTCTTGCCGCCGTCGGTCGGCTTGGGCATTTCGACGCAAACGTCGCACACGAAATCGTCGGTCGAAGACGGATTGTCCGGGTTGATCCGGATCAGCGTGCTGTAGAACGGCGCCGCCGTGTGGATGGTCGCGTAGGTCTGCTCGCGGTGCGCATCGAAACTCGGCGGCGCGTCCGCCGGAATCATATAGGTCAGCGTGCCGCCGTATTTCGGTGTTTGCGCGGAAGCCGGCGCGGTCGTGGCAACAGCCATGCCCAAAGCGATCGCCGAAAGCGATAAAGCTCTCACGATACCCTCCCTGTTCAACGGGCCCTTTTTGCAAGGGCTCCGCCTTCAGCTTAGGGCAGCAGCGCGGGAGTTTCTCCCATCTACCGCAATATCATTCGTCGACGGGGCGCGACAGGTTCCCGGCGGAGCAGCGGGAAACGGCGTCTCAGCCGATCCGCCGGCGCGGGCCCGGGCGGGGCTTGGCGTGGTCGGGATGCGGCGCCCAGCCGGTGAGGAACAGCACCTCGAACGTTGCCTCGATGCGGCCGTCGCGGTTGGCGAAGCGCTCGGCGTAGATCGCGGCGGCGCGGGCGAGCGTCCCCCGGCGCAGATAAGGGCGGCGCTCGGCGAGGGTGTTGGTCTCGCCCATGCCGCGCAGGTCGTGCATCAGCGCCAGCATGTCGGGATAGGTGGCGGTCATGGTCTCGCTGTCGGCGACCGGCATCGCAAACCCGGCGCGCTGTAGCAGCCCGGCGGCGTCGCCGAGCTCGACCGTGGGCGAGACGCGGGGGCTGACCCCGCCTTCCTCCGCCAACTCGGCCTCGAACAGCGCGGTGCGCAGCTCGACCAGCGTACCGCCCCCGAGCAGCGCCGCGAGCAGCAGCCCGTCCGGCTTCAGCGCCCGGCGGATCTGGATCAGCGCCCCCGGCAAGTCGGCGCACCAGTGCAGCGCCAGATTGCTGGCGACGAGGTCGAAGCTGCCGTCGCCAAAGGGCAGGAATTCCGGGTCGGCGCAGACCCGCGGCAGCGGTGCCGCGATGAGTTGCTGCCGCGAGGGTTCCGCGGCGACGGCCAGCCGGCTGCCGGCACGGTCCGCCAAGGCGCGGGTCAAGGCGCCGTCGCGGGCGCCGAGGTCGAGCGCTGCGGCAAAGGACCGGTTGATCAGGTCGAGCCGGTCGAGCAGGCGCTCGGCCACCTCCCGGTGCAGGAAATCGACGCCCCCCGCGGCGCGATCGCGGTGCAGGCGCCAGGCGTGCCGGTCGAAAAGCGGTGTCGCTGACTTTTCCATCTGGTCGAGCTTGACGCGTCGCGCAACCCCTTGATCATGGGTGGCGATGCAACTCGCGGCAACCCTCCCCGCCGCCTTGCGCCGGCTGAGCCGCGCCGTGGTCGACGGCGTGCTGCCGCCGCGCTGTTTGGCGTGCGGCGCGACGGTCGACGAGGTCGACGCGCTGTGCGGATCGTGCTGGGCAAGCATGACGTTCTTCGCACCGCCCTGGTGCGCGGTGTGCGGCCTGCCGTTTCCGCATCCGAGGGGGGAGGGCGCGGTTTGCGGCGACTGTGCACGCCGCGCGCCGAGCTGGGACCGCGGCCGGTCGGTGCTGCGCTATGAC
>CAYOUO010000111.1:0-3325 GCA_964407155.1 uncultured Hyphomicrobiales bacterium
ACGTGTCGCTCCACCGCCGCTCGTGCGCGAGATAGGTCCACTTGCAGGTGAGCGTGCACGTCGAGCGGATGTCGCTGCCGGTCGCGCGCCACGACAGATAATCGGCGAGGTCGAAGAAATGTCCCGCCCGCGCCACCGTCGCCGGCATGTGCTTCTTCAGCCAGGCGATCTTCGGCATCTCCATCTCGGGCGAGATCGAGCCGCCGACGTAGTTCAGCACCTCGTCCTTCGTCGCGTCGATGGCGCGCGCCTCCGCCACCGCGCGGTGGTCCATCCACACGATGACGTTGCGCTGATTGTCGCCGGACGGGCTGACCGAAAGCGGCGCGCCCGCCCCGTCCAGCACCACCAGCGAGCAGGTCGCATCGAAGCCGACGCCGCCGATCCGCGCCGGGTCGGTGCCGCTCTCCGCCAGCGCCTCGCCGAGCGCGCCGCACACCGCCGCCCAGATGTCGTCCGACGACTGCTCGACGATCTCGTCCGCCTCGCGCCAGATCGCGATCGGCCGCCGCGCGGCGGCGATCAGCGCGCCGCCCGCGGTGAAAAGCCCGGCGCGGGCGCTGCCCGTGCCCACGTCGATGCCGGCGAAGATGTCGGGCATGTCCTCCCCCGATTTGGGGCAGGCCGTGCTACCAGAGCGTATAGCCGCCGTCGACCAGCACGATGCTGCCCGTCATCAGACTGGCAGCATCCCCGGCCAGGAACAAGACGACCGAGGCGATTTCTGAAACCTCGCCCATGCGCCCCATCGGCGTGCCGCCGATCCAGGCGTCGTACATCCTGGGGTTCTGCTTCACGAAGGCGTTGAGCGGCGTGTTGATGTAGGTCGGCGCCACCGCGTTGACGCGCACTCCGCGCGGCGCCCATTCGGCGGCGAGCGACTTGGTCAGGTGGTGCACGCCGGCCTTGGAGGCGTTGTAGTACGATTGCTCCTGCGGCTTGTTGACGATGAAGCCCGACATCGAGCCCATGTTGACGATCGAGCCCGACTTCGCCTTCAGCATGTGATTGCCGAACGCGCGGCAGCACCAGAACACGCCGTTGAGGTTGACGTCGATGACGTTCAGCCAGTGCTCGTCGGTCACCGTCTCGGCCGGCGTCTCGCTCCGTGCGATGCCGGCGTTGTTGACGAGAATGTCGATCTTGCCGAGCCGCCGCACGGTGTCGTCGGCGACCTTCGTCACCTGGTCGGGCTTGGTCACGTCCATGATCGCGACATCGACGTCGTGGCCCTTGGCCTTCATGGCGCTCCGGCCTTCCTCGGCGACGCCGGCGTCGTAGTCGGCGATCACCACCTTCGCGCCGGCCTCGGCCAACGCCTCGACGCAGGCAAGGCCGATGGCGCGCCCTCCGCCCGTCACCAGCGCCGTGCGGCCGTTCAGCTTGAACATCTCGAGATACATCGGAGAACTCCTGTCGAATGCCTGCGCTGCCGGCCGGATCAGGCCGCCAGCGACTTTCCGTTCGCGTCGAAGCGGTGGATGTGGTCCGCCTTCGGCGTCAGCCACACCGCGTCGCCCGGCTTCAGGCCGAGTTCGCCGGGCGCCCGAACCGTGAGGCGCCCGATGCCGTCGGCGTCGATATAGAAAAAGGTGTCGGAGCCGAGGTGCTCGGCGATGTTGACCGTGCCCCGCCACGCTCCGCTTTCGCGCGAGATCTGGATGTCCTCGGGCCTGACGCCGATGGTCGCCGCGCCGTCGCCGAGGCCTTTCGGCGGCGCGACCAGATTCATGCGCGGCGAGCCGATGAACCCGGCGACGAAGAGGTTCGCCGGCTGGTTGTAGAGCACGAGCGGCGTGCCGACCTGCTCGATGCGACCGGCGTTCAGCACCACGATCTTGTCGGCCATGGTCATGGCTTCGACCTGGTCGTGGGTGACGTAGATCATCGTCGTCTTCAGCGCCTGGTGGAGCTGCGTGATCTCCAGCCGCATCTGGCCGCGCAGCGCCGCGTCGAGGTTGGAGAGCGGCTCGTCGAAGAGGAAGGCCTTGGGCTCGCGCACGATGGCGCGGCCGATGGCGACGCGCTGGCGCTGGCCGCCGGAAAGCTGCCCCGGCCGCCGCTCGAGATAGGGCGTGAGGTTGAGCGTCGCCGCGGCCTTGTCGACCTTGCGCGCGATCACGTCTTTCGGCTCGCCCGCCATCTTCAGGCCGAAGGCGATGTTGTTGCGCACGGTCATGTGCGGGTAGAGCGCGTAGGACTGGAACACCATGGACAGGCCGCGTCTGGCCGGCGGCTCGCGCGCCACGTCGACGCCGTCGATGAGGATGGCGCCGCCGGTCACGTCCTCCAGCCCGGCGATCAGCCGGAGCAGCGTGGACTTGCCGCAGCCCGACGGTCCGACGAAGACGACGAACTCGCCGTCCTCGATGGCGAGGTCGATCGAGGGAATGACCTCGACGTCGGCGAACGCCTTGCGCACATTTTGCAGAACGATGCGTCCCATCAGGCGTCTCCCCGGTCCTTGGCGGATCTCATTGCACGATGCCGCCCCGTCACTTCACGGCTCCGAAAGTCAGGCCGCGCACGAGCTGTTTCTGGCTGAACCAGCCGAGCAGCAGGATCGGTGCGATGGCGAGCGTCGAGGCGGCCGAAAGCTTCGCCCAGAACAGGCCCTCCGGGCTCGAGTACGAGGCGATGAACGCGGTCAGCGGCGCGGCGTTGGCGGCGGTGAGGTTCAGCGTCCAGAAGGCCTCGTTCCACGCCAGGATGATGTTGAGCAGCATGGTCGAGGCGATGCCGGGCACCGCCATCGGCAGGAGCACGTAGATGATCTCGCGCGGCAGGTCGGCGCCGTCCATGCGGCAGGCTTCGAGGATGTCGACCGGGATTTCCTTGAAGTAGGTGTAGAGCATCCAGATCACGATCGGCAGGTTGATCAGCATCAGGATGATGGTGAGGCCGAACAGCGAATCGAGCAGGTTGAGGCTCTTGAAGATGAGATAGATGGGCACCAGCACGCCGACCGCCGGCATCATCTTGGTCGACAGCATCCACATCAGGATGTCGCGCGTGCGCTTGGTCGGCGAAAACGCCATCGACCAGGCGCCGGGCACCGCGACGATGAGGGCGAGCAGCGTCGAGCCGCCGGCGATCACCACCGAGTTGAAGAAGTGCTTGAAGTAATTCGAGCGCGACTGCACCTCGAAGAAATTCTCCACCGTCCAGTGCGGCGGGAAGAACGACGGCGGGAACTGGATCGCGTCGCGCTCGGTCTTGATGGCGGTGAGCTCCGTCCACAGGATCGGGAAGATGATGATGTGCGCGACGATCCAAGCCAGGATCGTGATCATCCACCGGAGTTGCGGGCTTAGGGCGCGCGACA
>CAYOUO010000112.1:0-7415 GCA_964407155.1 uncultured Hyphomicrobiales bacterium
CGCTGACGGCGCTGCCGGTCATCGAAACGCAGGCGAACGACGTGTCGGCCTACATCCCGACCAACGTCATCTCGATCACCGACGGCCAGATCTTCCTCGAGACGGACCTGTTCTACCAGGGCATCCGGCCGGCGGTGAACGTCGGCATCTCGGTGAGCCGCGTCGGTTCGGCGGCGCAGATCAAGGCGATGAAGCAGGTTGCCGGCACGATCAAGGGCGAACTCGCGCAGTACCGCGAGATGGCGGCGTTCGCACAGTTCGGCTCGGACCTCGACCCGGCGACGCAGCGCCTGCTCAACCGCGGCGCGCGCCTGACCGAACTGCTCAAGCAGCCGCAGTTCTCGCCCCTCAAGGTCGAGGAGCAGGTGGCGGTGATCTTCGCCGGCGTGAACGGCTACCTCGACAAGCTGCCGGTCAACAAGGTGAGCGAGTTCGAGCAGGGGTTCCTGACGCTGCTCCGTACCGACCACAAGGCGCTGCTCGACGACATCCGCGAGAAGCGCGAGCTCAACGACGACCTCCGCGGCAAGCTCAGGGCGGCGGCGGACAGCTACGCCAAGGCGTTCGGCTGAGGCATCGACGGAGAGAAGCGGTCTAGCCGATGCCCAGTCTCAAGTCGCTCCGCAACCGCATCGCCTCGGTGAAGGCGACGCAGAAAATCACGAAGGCGATGCAGATGGTCGCCGCGTCGAAGCTGCGCCGCGCGCAGGCGGCCGCCGAGGCGGCGCGCCCGTACGCGGTGCGCATGTCGGCGGTGCTCGCCAACGTGGCGGCAGGCTCGGCGGGGAGCTCGGACGCGCCGCGGCTGCTCATCGGCACCGGCCAGACGCAGACGCATCTCCTCCTCGTGTGCACCGGCGACCGCGGCCTTTCCGGCGCGTTCAACTCGTCGATCGCGCGCCTCGCCCGCGACGATGCGCGGCGGCTGGCGGCAGAGGGCAAGGACGTCAAGTTCCTGTGCGTCGGACGCAAGGGCTATGAGGCGCTGCGCCGCGTTTTCCCGCGCCAGATCGTGGACGTGATCGAGTTGAGAAGCGTCAAGCAGATCGGCTTCGACAATGCCGAGGACATCGGCCGCCGCGTGCTCAAGCTGTTCGAGGAAGGCCAGTTCGACGTCTGCACGCTGTTCTATGCCGAGTTCAAGTCGGTGATCAGTCAGGTGCCGACGGCACTGCAGCTCATTCCTGCCGAGATCGGCGACGTGGCGCCGGCGAGCGCGGGCGGCGGTGCTGGCTACGAATACGAGCCGGACGAGGAGACGATCCTCGCCGACCTTTTGCCGCGCAACCTCGCGATCCAGATTTTCCGCGCGCTGCTCGAGAACGTCGCGTCCGAGCAGGGTGCGAAGATGACGGCCATGGACAACGCCACGCGCAACGCCGGCGACATGATCGACCGCTACACGCTGCTCTACAACCTCAGCCGCCAGGCGCAGATCACCAAAGAGCTCATCGAAATCATCTCCGGCGCCGAGGCGCTGTAGAAGCAGGAATAGAAACGAAGGGAACGACAATGGCCACGCAGACCAACGCCAAGGGCGTCACCGGCCGCATCACGCAGGTGACCGGCGCCGTCGTCGACGTGCAGTTCCAGGACCAGCTCCCGGCGATCCTGAACGCGCTGGAGACCGTCAACAACGGTAACCGGCTGGTGCTCGAGGTGGCGCAGCACCTCGGCGAGAACACCGTGCGCACGATCGCGATGG
Organism: uncultured Hyphomicrobiales bacterium; assembly: GCA_964407155.1. Classification (GTDB taxonomy): domain Bacteria; phylum Pseudomonadota; class Alphaproteobacteria; order Rhizobiales; family Kaistiaceae; genus DASZQY01. The sequence goes on from CAYOUO010000112.1 coordinate 1,706, forward strand.
ACACCACCGACGGTCTGGTGCGCGGCCAGGAAGTCACCGACACGGCCGAGCCGATCGCGGTGCCGGTCGGCCCCGAGACGCTCGGGCGCATCATGAACGTGATCGGCGAGCCGGTGGACGAGGCCGGCCCGGTCAACACGCAGCAGCGCCGCGCCATCCACCAGCCCGCGCCGGCCTACGTCGAGCAGTCGACCGAGGCGCAGATCCTGGTGACCGGCATCAAGGTCGTCGATCTCCTCGCGCCCTATGCGCGCGGCGGCAAGATCGGCCTGTTCGGCGGCGCCGGCGTCGGCAAGACCGTCATCATTCAGGAGCTGATCAACAACATTGCCAAGGCGCACGGCGGCTATTCCGTGTTCGCCGGCGTCGGCGAGCGCACGCGCGAAGGCAACGACCTCTATCACGAGTTCATCGAATCGGGCGTGAACAAGAAGGGCGGCGGCGAAGGCTCGAAGTGCGCGCTGGTCTTCGGCCAGATGAACGAGCCGCCGGGTGCGCGCGCGCGCGTCGCGCTCTCGGGCCTCACCGTGGCCGAGTATTTCCGCGACCAGGGCCAGGACGTGCTGTTCTTCGTCGACAACATCTTCCGCTTCACGCAGGCGGGCTCGGAAGTGTCGGCGCTGCTCGGCCGCATTCCTTCGGCGGTGGGCTACCAGCCGACGCTCGCCACCGACATGGGCGCGCTGCAGGAGCGCATCACCACCACCCAGAAGGGCTCGATCACCTCGGTGCAGGCCATCTACGTTCCGGCCGACGACCTGACCGACCCGGCGCCGGCGACTTCGTTCGCCCACCTTGACGCCACGACCGTGCTGTCGCGCTCGATCGCGGAAAAGGGCATCTACCCGGCGGTCGACCCGCTCGACTCTTCGTCGCGCATGCTGTCGGCCGCGATCGTCGGCGAGGAGCACTACACCGTGGCGCGGCAGGTGCAGCAGGTGCTGCAGCGCTACAAGCAGCTGCAGGACATCATCGCCATTCTCGGCATGGACGAGCTTTCGGAAGAGGACAAGCTGACGGTGGCGCGGGCTCGCAAGGTCGAGCGCTTCCTGTCGCAGCCGTTCCACGTCGCCGAGGTGTTCACCGGCTCGCCGGGCGTGTTCGTCGAACTCGCCGACACGATCAAGAGCTTCAAGGGCCTGGTCGCGGGCGAGTACGATCACCTGCCGGAGCCGGCCTTCTACATGGTCGGCACCATCGAGCAGGCCATCGAGAAGGCGAAGAAGCTCGCGGCCGAGGCGGCGTAAAAGCCGATGAATGGCAGGACGCTGCTCGTCGTGGTCGGACTGGTGATCGGCGCGGTTGCCGGATGGCTCACCGCGCCGCAGCCCTCGACTGTCGACGTCGGCCCGCTGCACATGAAGGTCGAGGGCGGCGACAACGGCAATGGCGGCAGCGCGACGGTGACCACCGGCAACGGCGGCATCAGCGTCAACGTCGGCTCGAACTCGCCGCTCGACAACCGCGGCTCGCGGACGGCGATCTTCGCGGTCATCGGCGGCATCGTCGGACTGGTGGCCGGTTACGCACTCGACCGGCGGCGCGTGTAAGGGACACTCACATGGCTGATCCGTTCCAGTTCGATCTCGTTTCGCCCGAGCGGCTGCTCATGTCGGGGCAGGTCGACCAGGTCGTCGTTCCGGGTTCGGAAGGCTACTTCACCGTGCTCAGGGGCCATGCGCCCTTCATGTCGACGCTCCGTCCTGGCGTGATCGACGTCACGCGCGGCACCGGCACCGACCGCATCTTCGTGCGCGGCGGCTTTGCCGACGTGAATGCGGAAGGCCTCACGATCCTCGCCGAGCGGGCCATTCCGCTGGCCGAGGTGGATGCCGCGGCGCTGGCGGCGGAAGTGAAGAACGCCGAAGAGGATGTCGCCGACGCCACCGCCGGCGAGGCGAAGGACGCGGCAGAACTCAGGCTGAACCAGCTCAAGGAAGTCCAGACGGCGCTCGCGCGCTAGGACTGGACCGTCCGAGCTCCAGCCGGTCTCCGGAACCTCAAGTCAGGCCAACGCGTTGTTGCCGGGCGGAAAACCGGGCCCGGCCTTCATGTCCCTAACCGGAATTGTCACGGAAGCGGCGCGCCTCGACGCGCGACAGAACGGCCTTCGCTATCTCAGCGACACGCGGCCGGGCTTGCGCCGCATCAGGCGCGGCGATGGCTTCGCCTACGTCGATGCGGAAGGGGCGCCGGTCGGCGACGAGGATACGCTGAAGCGCATCAAGCGGCTGGCGATACCGCCGGCGTGGACCGATGTCTGGATATCGCCGGCGGCGAACGGTCACCTGCAGGCGACCGGGCGCGACGCGCGCGGACGCAAGCAATACCGCTACCACGCGGATTTTCGCGCCGCCCGCGACCGCACCAAGTACGCGCATAGTTTCGATTTCGGCGCGGCGCTGGAGATGGTGCGCCGGCGTGTTTCGCGCGATATGGCGCGGCGCGGCCTGCCGCGAGAGAAGGTGATCGCGACCGTCGTTCATCTGCTCGACACCACGATGATCCGGGTGGGCAACGACGCCTATGCGCGGCAGAACGGCAGCTACGGCCTCACCACGCTCAAGCAGAAGCACGTCGATGTCGACGGCAACGCGCTGCGCTTCGAGTTCAAGGGAAAGAGCGGCAAGCCGTGGCGGCTCACCATCCGCGATCAGCGCGTGGCACGGGTCGTGCGCCGCTGCCAGGAACTGCCCGGGCAGGACCTGTTTCAATATCTCGACGAGCACGGCGAACGGCAGGCGATCGGATCGGATGAGGTCAACGCGTATCTGCGTGAAATCACGGGCGCCGACATCACCGCGAAGGACTTCCGCACGTTTGCCGGCACGGTGCTCGCGGCCGCGACGCTGATCGCGTTCCCGGCGTTCGGCAGCGCGACCGAGGCGAAGGCGAACCTCAAGGAGGCGATCGCGGCCGTGGCCGAGAGACTGGGCAACACGCCGGCCGTCTGCCGCGCCTGCTACATCCACCCGGAGATCATGACCGCGTATCTCGCCGGGGGCCTTTCGCTCGGCAAGCCGCGCGCGGTGAAGGCGGGCGAGAACGCGCTCAACGCCGACGAGCGCGCGGTGCTGAGCTTCCTGCGCGCGCGCATGAACGGCGGCCGCCGAAAAGCGCAGCGGGTGGCCGGAGAAAAGACCGAGAAGGCGCTGGCCGCCTAGCGGGCGGCGTGGCGCGCGAAGGCCTTCGCGACTTCCTCGTACACGCCGCGCTTGAAAGGCACGATGAGCTGCGGCAGGCGCGCCAGCTTTTCCCAGCGCCACGACGAGAATTCCGGCTTGTGCCTGCCGCCGCCGGGATGCCGCACGTCGATCTCCGCATCGTCGCCATCGAAACGGAGCGCGAACCACTTCTGCTTCTGGCCGCGATAGCGCCCGCCCCACGATTGCGGGACGAGATCGGGCGGCAGGTCGTACGTGAACCAGCCGGGCGCCTCGGCGATGACGGTCACGTGCTTCACCGACGTTTCCTCGTAGAGCTCGCGCAGCGCCGCGCGGCGGGGATCTTCGCCCTCATCGAGGCCGCCCTGCGGCATCTGCCACCATGAACCCTTGCCTTCGCCCTCGGCGTTCTGGTCGGAACGGTTGCCGATCCACACCAGGCCGTCGCGATTGAACAGCGCGATGCCGACGCAGGGCCGGTAGGGCAGGGACTCGATGTCATGCGGCTTCTTCATCGGGACACGCTTACTCCTTCACGAGTGACTGTCGAGCAGCGCCGTCACCGGCACCAGAACGACCCCCTTGCCGGCGGCGGACGATGCGAAATCGGCGATTTCCTTCACGCTCAGCGGAAAGGCGGTGGCGGTCGCAATCGCGAAGCCACGCGCCTTGGCGATCGAAACCAGATTGGCGAGCGCCGCGTCTATGGCGTCGGAGGTCAGACTGGCGTCGAGGACGGCGTCGGCGCGCAGGAACGGCGCGCGCCCGGCGGCAAGCTCGGTGGCGCTGCGCGGTGACGAGCCGTCTTCGAGGTAAAGCAGGCCGCGGCTTGCCAGCTCGCGCAGCACCGGCTCCATCGCCTGCTGATCGGCGGTGAAGCGCGCACCGAGATAGTTCACCACGCCGACGTAGCCGGCCATGCGCCCGAGCAGCCAGCGCAGGCGGCCGCGGTTCTGGTCGTCGGAGGCATCGACGGTCAGCGTGTTCGGACCGGGGTCGATCGCGGGATAGTTCAGCGGCTCCATCGGCACCTGCAGCAAGAGCTCGTGACCGGCGGCATGGGCGGTGGCCACGTCGGCGGTCATGGTGCGGTCGTAGGGTGCAAACGCCAGCGTCACGTCAGGCGGCAGGGCGGCGATGGCGCTGGCGGTCGAATCGCGATCAATGCCGAGACCGCCGACGACGATGGCGATGCGGGCGGCACCGCTGGGGACATTGCCGGCCGGGCGCGCATAGGCGGCAAGCGGCGTCTCGCCGTTCGCCGAGATGCGCGGCAGCGGCCCGTAGCTGCTCGCCTCGATGAGGTCGGGGCGCGGGAAGGCGACGACGTTTCCGTCCGCGTCCGGCGACGCGGCAGGTTTCGGCGGGGCGATGACGATCTCGGTATCCGGCGCAGGCGCCGGCGGCGCATCGGCGTCGTGAATGATCACATCGCCGCCGGGCGCGGGCGGCGGTCCGGCGGGTGGCGTTATGTCGGTCAGGGTGGCGGGTTCGGGCGGCGCTGCCGGCGGCGGTGGGATGGCAGGCTTCGCGTTGATCACCGCCGTCGCGGTCGGGCCATGCGGAAACGGAAGGCGGTTTCGCGCCGCATAGACGCCACCGGCAACGGCCGCGACGAGAACGACGATCGCTGCGATACGCAGGACCGGGCGGCGCCGGCGCGGCTCGCTCATCCCCAGGGGCTTGATCAGGTCGTTTCCCGACATGAGCCCGTCAGTGCCGTCCGTAACCAAGGGGAGCGCCGGTCGCCCCGGCGCCCCGGTCAAGCCGCCGCCGGTTCAGTTCGGTATGCCGCGATTCGGGTTGGGCGGGAAGGCGGCGTTGACCTGCAGCCCGCGCAGGAGGCCAAGCGCGTAATTGAGCTGCTTGTCGTCCTTCGGGTCCGGCGGCACGTAGGCGAGCGATCCGGACTGCGTCGTCTTGCCGGATTTCTCCTGGTCGTTTTCGAGGTGGCCCTTGAGGCTCGATTCACCTTCCGGCGGCGTGGTCATCTGGGCTGCGAGATCGGGCGGCAAGTCCTGCACCACCTCGATGTCGGGCTGGATGCCTTCCGCCTGGATGGAACGGCCGGACGGTGTGAAGTAGCGCGCGGTGGTCAGGCGGAGCGCCCCGTCCGAGCCCAGCGGGATGATGGTCTGCACCGAACCCTTGCCGAAGGAGCGGGTGCCGACGATGGTGGCGCGGCGCTGATCTTGAAGCGCGCCGGCGACGATTTCCGAGGCCGAGGCCGAGCCGCCGTTGACGAGCACAATCACCGGCTTGCCGTTGGCGAGGTCGCCCGGGTGGGCATTGTAGCGCTGCGTCTCGTCGGCGTGGCGCCCGCGGGTCGAAACCACCTCGCCCTGGGTGAGGAAAGCGTCGGACACGGCGATCGCCTGATCGAGCAGGCCGCCCGGGTTGTTGCGCAGGTCGACGATGATGCCCTGCACCTTGTCGGCGCCGATCTGCTGCGTGTACTTGTCCAGCGCCGCCTTCAGCCCGTCGTAGGTGTTCTCGCTGAAGGACGAGATGCGCACGTAGATGATCTGGCCTTCGGCCCGGCCCTT
>CAYOUO010000113.1:0-3102 GCA_964407155.1 uncultured Hyphomicrobiales bacterium
GGTGATGGAGGCGTGGAACCGGACCGACCTGCTCGTCGCGCTCGGCGAGCGGCTGACGGTCAGCACCTCGCAGGGCTTTGCGTTCCCGCAGGCGCCCGACCCGCAAATGCCGCTGGTGCATGTCTGGCCCGGCCCGGAGGAAGTCGGGAAAACCTTCCGGCCCGATCTCGGCATGGCCTGCGAGCCGGCGGCGGTGGTGCGGGCGCTGCTGGCGAAAGGCGCGCCGGCCGGGGCCGAAAAACGCCGCGGCTGGGTCGAGCGGCTGCATGCGCTGCACCACAAGATCGTCAAGCCGGAATGGCAGCCGACGGCGGACGGCGTCAATTTCTCCGCGGTGATCGCCGCGGTCGGCCGGCATTTGGCGCCGGACGCGACGGTGACCACCGACGCCGGCAATTTCTCGTCCTTTGTACAGCGCTACCTGCAGATCAAGCCGGGGCAGATGTATCTGAACTCGGTGGTCGGCGCGATGGGCGCCGGAATGCCGATGGCGGTTGCCGCCGCGCTGCGCCGGCCGGGCACGCAGGTCGTCGGCTTCGCCGGCGACGGCGGCGCGCTGATGACCGGCAACGAGCTGGCGACCGCCCGCCAATACGGCGTCAACCCGGTCTTCATCATCTCCGACAACGGCTGCTACGGCACCATCACCCAGCACCACGACATCCGCTATCCCGGCCGCCCGTACCAGGCGGCAACCCAGCTCACCAACCCGGATTTCGCGCTCTGGGCCACCGCCTTCGGCGCCAAGGGCTACACGATCGGCACGGAAAGCGAGGTCGAGGACACCATCGCCGAGGCGCTCGCCATCCGGCACCAGCCGGTCGTGGTGCACGTCCATGCCTCGCTCGACCAAATCAGCGCCTGGCGCCGGCGGGGTTGACCCTCCGGTCTATCGGGCGCGCAGCCGTTCGATCAGCGCCATCGCGGCATGTGGCGCGCGGGTTTTGGCGCCGTTGATGAAATAGACGAAGCAGTCGCGGCCGGCTTCGGCATGCGCGCGGAACCGCGCGGCGATCCGGTCGAGGGCGTCGGGCGCATAGCCCGTGGGCTCGTCCTCTCTGCATTGGCGCAGCCGGGCGTAGACGAAATCGGTCGTCACGGTCTCGATCAGCGGCACTTTCGCGTCCTCGACCCAGGCGATCGCCGCTGCATGCCGTTCCATCAGCCTGGCAAACGCCGGCTCCTTGAAGCTGCTGCTGCGCACCTCCAGCACGTGCCGCAGCTTGCGGTTGCCGAGGGTCTTGGGCAGCGCGTCGAGAAACGCGGTGAGATTCCCTTCGTCGAACGCCAGGCCGGGGGCGAATTGCCAGAGGATCGGGCCGAGCTTCGGCCCCAGCTCCGCCAGGCCGCTGTGAAAAAACCGCTCCATGAACGGCGCCGCGGTCGACAGGTCGTTGCGGTGGGTGATGAAGCGCGAGCCCTTGAGCGAAAAGACAAAATCGTCGGGCGAGGCGTCATGCCACTTCTTGTAGCTGGCGGGCGTCTGCAGCCGGTAGAAGGTGCCGTTGATCTCGATCGCCGTCACGTGCCGGCTGGCGTAGGCCAGCTCGTCGGCCTGCCGCACCTCCGGCGGGTAGAAGGTGCCGCGCCAGGGCGGGAACACCCAGCCGCCGATGCCGACCCGGATCCGGCCGTCTTTGCTCGCCTGGTCGCTCATCGCCTCACCATGAATTCGCTCGCGGGCCGCCGCGCCTCCCAGCCTTCGCGCTCCAGCTCGGGGGCATCGTCCGCCGTTTCCGGCCGGCCGAGGCAGAAATACCCCATCAGCCGCCAGGAGCGCGGCACATCGAGGATTTCGCGCACCGCCGCGGGATCGAGGATCGACACCCAGCCCATGCCGATGCCCTCGGCGCGCGCCGCCAGCCACAGCGTATGGATCGCCGCGACCGCGGAGTAATCGATCATCTCGGGCATGGTGAGCCGGCCGAGCCCGTGACCCCGCGCGGTGTCGGGGTCGGCGAAGACCGCGAGCTGGCACGGCGCCGCATCGAGCCCGGCCAGCTTCAGCCGGGCGTACAGCGCCGCCCGCTCCGGCGCCTGCGACCGCAGCGCGGCGGCGTTGCATTCGGTGAAGTTGCGCACGATCGCCGCGCGCCGCTCGGGCGCATCGACCAGCACGAACCGCCACGGCTGGCTCAGCCCGACGGACGGCGCCAGGCATGCCGTCGCGATCAGCCGCTCGATCGCACCGTCGGGCAGCGGCTCGCGGCGAAAGCGGCGCACATCGCGCCGCCACGCCAGGAGCTCATGGAGCCGCGCGCGAAACGCCTCGTCGAACTGCGGAGCGGGGACCTGTTGCAGCACCGGATTATCACCAGAACTCGCGCCGCCGCCATCATGCCGCAAATTCCCCGCCGGCGCAGGCGTTGCGGCGCTACGGCAGGCTCACCATGCCCATCCACCACATCGTCCGCCCGCCGCTGACGTCGACATCGTATTTGCGCACGTAGTCGAGCCGGCCGTCATCGCCGATGCGAAACAGCGACAGGCAGCACGGCACCTCGCTGCCGTCGCGCAGCGTGATGCCCTGGATATGCGCCGCGACCAGCAGCCTGCCGCTCGGGTCGATATGGAAGGTCCGGCAGTGGATGCCGCGCGTGTCGACATGCTGGATCGGCCGCGGCTCGCCGGTCGCCGGATCGATCTCATAGGCGGCGAGGGTATTCTCGCCGCCGGCGAAGACCTTGCGTCCGCCCTCCTCGACCGCGGTCGAGGCGCGGTTGGCGACATAGACGAAACGGCCGTTGGGGTGGACATGCACGGTGCCGACCGCCTGCCGTGCGCCGGGCACGCCCAGTTGCGACAGGTTGTTCTTGCGGAACGCCGCCCGCGGCGAGAGCCGGCCGTTTTCCAGCGTGAACATGTCGAGCCGGTTTTCGCGCTCCAGCGAGACGTAGACCCATGGCCGGGTCGGGTGGAAGTCGAGGTGCCGGGGGCCGAAAAGATAGCCGGCGCCGAGCCCGCTGTCGGGCGCCACCTTCTGCTGGTTCGACAGCACGCCGTCCTTGAAGTCCCACAGCATCAGCGCGCCGGGCTCCTCGGGCTTCGGCCCGGCCGGGTCATGGCCGCGGGTGACGAGGATCACCTGTCTGTTGTCGGGCG
>CAYOUO010000114.1:0-6767 GCA_964407155.1 uncultured Hyphomicrobiales bacterium
GCGGACACCGCGGCGCCGCCGGCGGCGAGCGCAAGCGCGGTCGCAACACCGCTCGCGCCAAGGCCAAAGACGGCGACGTTCTGCCCGCGGAAGGTGGTGACCGGGATCATCCCCCTCACCTCAGCTTCAGCGTGGAGAGGCCGATCAGCGCGAGCAGCACGGCGATGATCCAGAAACGGATGACGATCTGCGGCTCGGTCCAGCCCAGCGCCTCGAAGTGATGATGGATGGGCGCCATCTTGAACACGCGCTTGCCGGTCAGCTTGAACGAACCGACCTGGATGATGACCGACACCGCTTCCAGCACGAACAGGCCGCCGACGATGGCGAGTACGATCTCCTGCTTGGTGGCCACCGCGATGACGCCGAGCATGCCGCCGAGCGCGAGCGATCCGGTATCGCCCATGAAGATGGCGGCAGGCGGCGCGTTGAACCACAGGAAGCCGAGGCCCGCACCGATCAGCGCGCCGCAGACGACGGCAAGTTCGCCGGTCCCGGCAACGGGATGGATCTGGAGATAGTCCGCCAGCACGGCGTTGCCGGCGAGATAGGCGATGAGGGCGAAGGTCGCGGTCGCGATCATCACCGGCACGATGGCGAGGCCATCGAGACCGTCGGTGAGGTTCACCGCGTTGCCGGCGCCGACGATGACGAAACCGGCGACCGGCACGAAGAACCAGCCGAGGTTCAGCATCAGTTCCTTGAAGAAGGGAAACGTCAGCGTGGTGGAAAGCTCGGGCGAGCCGATCCTGACCAGAATGAAGGCGGCGACCAGCGCGATCGCCGCCTCGATGGCGAGGCGGGCGCGGCCGGAGTAGCCGTTGTTGGTCGCCTTGGAGACTTTGAGATAATCGTCATAGAGGCCGACGCAGCCGAAACCGATGGTGACGAACAGCACCACCCAGACATGCGGGTTGGCGAGGTTGGCCCAGAGCAGCGTAGTGACGACGAGCCCGGACAGAATCATCAGCCCGCCCATGGTGGGCGTGCCTTTCTTGGTCAGAATGTGGTTCTGCGGGCCGTCGGCGCGGATGGGCTGGCCCTTGCCTTGGCGGACGCGCAGCGCCGCGATGATGGTGGGCCCGAACAGAAAGACGAACAGGAGCGCCGTCATCGCCGCGCCCGCCGTGCGGAAGGTGATGTAGCGGAAGACGTTGAGCAGCGGCGAGTGCTCGCCCAACTGACTGAGGTAATAGAGCATCTCAGATCGCTTCCTGCCTGAATCTCGCTGCCGGACGGCTCATGCCGCCGCCTCCGCCAGCGCGGCGCTGACGGCGTCGTGATCGGAAAAGGGAATGGTGCGGTCGCCGACGATCTGCCCGGTCTCATGGCCCTTACCGGCGACACAGAGCACATCGCCCGCCTCAAGCATGGCAACGGCCTTGCGGATCGCCTCGGCGCGGTCGGCGATCTCGAGGGCATTGGGCGCCGCGGTGACGATGGCGCGGCGGATCAGGGCGGCATCCTCGAAACGCGGGTTGTCGTCGGTGACGAAGACCACGTCGGCATTTTCTGCCGCTGCCTTGCCCATGAGCGGACGCTTGCCCGCGTCACGATTGCCGCCGGCCCCGAACAGCACCACGAGGCGCCCTCTCGTCATCGGGCGAAGCGCGGCGAGCACGCTGACCAGCGCATCCGGCTTGTGGGCGTAGTCGACGAAGACCATGGCGCCGTTCGGCTTGCGGCCGACGAGTTCCAGCCGGCCCGGCGCGCCGACGAGGCCTTCCAGCGCCGCGAAAATATTGTCGGCCTCGATGCCGGTCGCGATGGCGAGCCCGGCGGCGACCAGGGCGTTCGACGCCTGGAAAGCGCCGGCGAGCGGCAGGAGCACGGAGCGCCGGCGGCCGAACGCATCGATCGTCAGGCGCTGGCGAAAATCTTCGGCAGCGAGATCGATGAGCCGGATTTCGGTGCCGGCGCGGCCAACACGGACGAGGCGTTGGCCACGCAGCGCCGCTTCCTCCTCGACCGCGGCAGCGCGCGCGCCATCCATGTCGATGACCGCGGTGCCGGTCTTTGGCAGCACAGCCGTGAACAGCCGCAGCTTGGCGGCCAGATAGGCCTCGACGGTCGGATGATAGTCCATGTGGTCGCGGCCGAGATTGGTGAAGGCGGCGGCCTCGATCCGCATGCCGTCGGTGCGTCGCTGGTCGAGACCCTGGCTGGAGGCCTCGACCACGGCGTGAGTGATACCGGCGCCGGCGAGCGCGTCCAGTTCGCGATGGAGCGCGACCGGGTCCGGCGTCGTCATCGTGCCGTAGGCGGTGTCCTTCGAGGTGACGATGCCGAGCGTGCCGATGCTGGCGGCGGCATGACCGGTGGCTGCAAAGAACTGGCGCGTGAAATCGGCGACGGAGGTCTTGCCGCTGGTGCCGGTGACGGCGACGAGGTGGGCCGGCTGGCGCGGATAGAGGCGAGCAGCCGCAAGCGCCAGTGCCCGGCGCGGATCGGCGGCGCGCAGAACCGGGACGTCGGCATCGATCCGCGCGGTATGGGCGGCGAGGATGGCGACGGCGCCGCGTCTCACGGCGTCGGCCGCGAAGCGCGCGCCGTCAGTCGCGGTCCCGGCGAGGGCGGCGAAGAGGAATCCGGGCGCGACGGCGCGGCTGTCGGCGGTCAGGCCGGCAACGTCCAAGGTCGCGGCGCCCGCTGGCAATGCCACGTCGGCCGGTACCAGATCCCCCAATTTCATCGCGTCCCGCTGCCGAAGCCGTCTGTGAAACCGCGCGCACCCAGCGGGTCGGTCCCGGCTAGTTCGAGACCATCTGGGCGCTCAATTTCGCGTCGTCCCGCGGCTCGACCCCGAGCAGCGCCGCCGACCGGCGGATGATTGCGCCGACGACCGGCGCCGCATTCATTCCGGCGGTTGCCCCCTCACCCTGTTTCTCGGGCTGCGGGTCGTCAAGCATTACCAGAACCACGTATTGAGGATTGTCGATAGGGAAGGCTGCGAGGAAGGAATTCAGCCGCTTGTTGGCGGAATAGTGGCCGTCCTCGACCTTTTGCGCCGTTCCCGTCTTGCCGCCTACCATATAGCCGGGAACATTGGCGTTTCTGCCGGAGCCCTTCTCCACGTTGAGGCGGAAGAGATAGCGCAACTGGTCGCTGGTGTGCTGACTGACCACCCGCACCGCAAGCTTGGCAGCCTCGGCTTCCGAGCGCGGCTCGAACGTTGGCGGAATGAGCATGCCGCCGTTGACCAGGGCGCAGTCGGCGACCGCTGTCTGCATGGGAGTCACCGCGATGCCCTGGCCGAAGGCGACCTGCATGGTGGTGAGGTCGGTCCACTTCTTCGGCAGGATGGGCGAAGCGACCTCCGGCAGGTCGGTCTGCAGCTTGGTGAGCAGGCCGAAGCGGCGGAGGTAGTCCTGCTGGGTCTCGGTCCCGGCCTTCATCGCCATGCGGGCGGCGCCGATGTTGGACGAATAGATGAAGATCTCGGGCAGCGTCAGCGGCCGGTGCTGGGCATGGAAGTCGTGGATGGTGAAGCGGCCGTAGTGGATTGGCTGGCTGGCGTCGAAAACGTCGCTCATCTTCACGGCGCCGCTGTCGAGCGCCATGGCGAAGGTGAAGCTCTTGAACACGGAGCCGAGCTCGTATGCGCCGGCGGTCATGCGGTTCAGCCGGTCCTTCTTCAGCGCATCGACCGGGTTGTTGGGATCGAAGCCGGGCAGCGAGGCCATCGCCAGCACCTCGCCGGTGCGGGCGTTCAGCACCACGCCCGCCGCGCCTTCGGCATGGTAGCGCTCCTTGGCGTCGGTCAGCTCGTCGAAGACGATGTGCTGGACGCGGAGATCGATGGAGAGATTGACCGGCGCCATGTCCTCGGTGGCGCCGAAGCCCGCGGCATGGAGGGCGGCGAGCCCATGGTCGTCGACGAACTTCTCGAAGCCGGCGATGCCCTGGTTGTCGATGTTGACGAGGCCGACGATGTTGGCGGCCGTGCCGCCGCCGGGATAGAAGCGGCGGCTTTCCGACATGAAGCCGAGGCCGGGAAGACCGAGCGCATGGACCTGCTGCTGCTGGATCGGCGTGATCTCGCGCTTGACCCAGACGAACCCGGCGCCGGTGGCGAGCTTCTTGCGCAGCTCGCTGGCCTGGAGATCGGGCAGCACGCTGGTGAGCAGCTCGGTCGCTTCGTCGGGATCGAGGATGTTGCGCGGCTCGGCGTAAAGCGACGCCATCTTGATGTCGGTCGCGAGAATCTGGCCGTTGCGATCGACGAGGTCCGGGCGCGCGCTCGCCGCGATGGCGTTGAGATCGCCGGCGAAGCCGTGACCGGCGGGCGTGAGGCCAAACATGACCAGCCGCCCGACCAGAATCAGGAATGCGGCGAGGAAGGCGAGCGCGACAAGCCGTATGCGTTTCCGCACGTCGTCGCGCGGCACCGCCGGTACGGACAGGCCCTGGTCTGCTGCACCGGCGACGCGAAACGGGGGAAGCGCGACGTCCGCCACGGCTACTCCTTGCCCGCGCGGGCGGCGAGACCGCCGATCGGATCGGCGGCGCCGGAGGTCGCGGCAACGGCAGCAACCGGCGGGCGCATGGGGATTTCGTCGATGGTCGCGATCTGCGTCGGCGAGAACGTCTGCAGCTTGAAGTGATCCGCGTACTTGTCGACCAGTTCCTGCAGACGGCTGGGCTGGGTGAGGAGCGCCCACTCGGCGCGCAGCAGCGCGATGGAATCCTTGTCCTTCGCGATCGCCGCCTCGAGCCTGGCGTTGCGCTCGGCAGCGAGTTCGGCCTTGTGCTTCATGTCGTAGGTGACGGCCGAGCCGACGAACATCGCGACGAGAAGCACGAGGTTGAAGATGCGGCGGATCATCAGCGTCATCCCTCCGCCTCGAATTCCGGCAGCGCCGGCACGCCGATGGCTTCGGCATCGAACGGACGCGCCGCAGCGGTCGTGCGCCGGGCGGCCCGCAGCCGTGCCGAGCGGGCGCGCGGATTGCGCTGCACTTCCGCCTCGCCGGGCTCGACCGCGCCCCTGACCAGAAGCTCGAAGGTCGGCGGCGCGACCGCGACCTCGGGCTGGTGACGCGAGCCGGTGGGACGGTCGGCGCGGCGATCGGCGAGGAAGCGCTTGACGATGCGGTCCTCGAGCGAATGGAAGGACACCACCACGAGGCGCCCGCCGGGCGCCAGCACGCGCTCGGAGGCGGCAAGCGCATCGGCAAGTTCGTCGAGCTCGCGGTTGACGAAAATCCGCAGCGCCTGGAACGTGCGCGTGGCGGGATGGATGCGGTCGGCGCCACCGCGGCCGATGGCCTTGGCGACGATCTCGGCGAGTTCGGCGGTGGTCGAAATGGGTCCCGCGCGGCGCGCGCGGTCGATCGCCGCCGCAACGAGGCGCGCCTTCTTTTCCTCGCCGAGCACGGCGATGACGCGGGCGAGGTCACCGCGCTCCATGCCGTTGACGATGTCGGCGGCAGTCGGCCCTTCGCTCCCCATGCGCATGTCGAGCGGGCCGTCAGCGCGGAACGAGAAGCCGCGCTCGGCGGTGTCGAGCTGCATGGACGAGACGCCGACGTCGAGCACGACGCCGTCGACGCGTTCATGGCCGTGCGCGCGGGCGATGGCGTCGAGATCGGCGAAGCGGCCCTCGACCAGCGTGAGACGATCGCCCGCGGCATTGGTGAGCGCCGTGCCGGCCGCGATGGCGGTCGGATCGCGGTCGATGGCGATGACGGAGGCGCCCCGGTCGAGGATCGCCGAGGTATAGCCGCCGGCGCCGAACGTGCCGTCGATGTAGGTGCCACCGGCGACAGGCGCGAGGATTTCAAGCACCTCCTCGATGAGAACCGGAATATGACGGGCCAGTCCGCCAGCGACACCGCCTGTGCCGCGACCCGCCATTACTCGTCCGTCCTCGACATCACGCCTGCCGCCCTGTGGCCCGGGACGAGCCGCTTTCGAACGTCGCGCAACCGGTTCTTGGCCTCTTCCCGGTACGCGGCGAAGCGGTTCGGCTCCCAGATCTGAAACTTGTAGCCCTGGCCGACGAAGGTCACCGCTTCGCCGATGCCCGCATGCGCCCGGATCTGGTCCGACAGGACGACGCGGCCGTCCCCGTCGATCTTCAGGATCTCGCTCTCGCCGATGAGAGTGGTCGAGAGATACTCGTGGTCCTCGGAGAACGGCTCGAAGTTCTTCAAACTCTCGCCGATCACCGCGCGGAAGCGATTGCCGCCAGCATCCACCGCCTGGCGGTCGAGCGTCGGACAGCAATAAAGGCCGTCGAAGCCATCCACCGCCAGCACGGCGCGGAACGAGGCCGGTATAGAGACCCGCCCCTTGGCATCCAGCCGGTTGGTGAAGGTGGACACGAAATCTTCCATCGCTGATCCGGAACGCCTGATACGCACACAGCCCGGAACCACCGCTCAACGCCGATGCCAGAGCGGGCGGCGCTTTCGCGCCGGCCAGCCAGACGCGCTGGCTCAATCCCGGGATGTCATGGGATATCATGGGATTTTCTGGGACGTCAATCAACTCTCGCCCCCAAATCCGATAGCGAAGAGAACCGCGCCGGTACGCAGTTACAGACCCGGCGCTCGCGCACGATAAAACCCGGTTAGCCTTAAAATTCCGTGCGTTATGGACAGCGAGGCTGTCCCAAAATGGACAGCGCTGGCTTTAGTGGCGCGGGGGTTGCGCAGCTACCGCATTTTGATTTGCGGGAACGAGGTGGCGCATTTGCAACGCTTGGGAAATGCGCCTTCTCCGGAATGGCGGGGCCGCCGCCCTTTCGGACGACGGCCCCTCAT
>CAYOUO010000115.1:0-7442 GCA_964407155.1 uncultured Hyphomicrobiales bacterium
CTGTTCGTCGGCCTCGACGGCGACATCGACGGCATGGTGCACCTGTCCGATCTCGACTGGACGGTTCCCGGCGAGCAGGCGATCGAGCGCTACGACCGCGGCGACCAGGTGCGGGCGCAGGTGCTCGACGTCGACGTCGAGAAGGAGCGCATCTCGCTCGGCATCAAGCAGGTAGCCGGCGCCGATCCGTTCGAGGAAGCGGGCGCGTCGGGCGAGCTCCACAAGGGCTCGGTCGTGACCTGCGAAGTGATCGACGTGAAGGACAACGGCATCGAGGTGAAGATCGCGGACACCGATCTGGCCTCGTTCATCCGCCGCTCGGACCTGTCGCGCGACCGCTCGGAACAGCGGCCGGAACGCTTCGCCAAGGGCGAGAAGGTCGATGCCCGCGTCACCAACTTCGACAAGAAGGCGCGCAAGATCAGCGTTTCGATCAAGGCGCTGGAAATCGCCGAGGAGAAGGAAGCGGTGGCGCAGTACGGCTCCAGCGACTCGGGGGCGTCGCTGGGCGACATCCTGGGCGCGGCGCTCAAGGCGCGCGACGCCGACGCCGAGGAGAAGAAGGGCTAACCCTTCGTTTCCGCATTCACTCGAATGCAAGGCCCGCGGAGACCGCTCCGCGGGTCTTTTCTTTTGGCCCACGCGACTTGCCGCGGTGGCGATAAGGCGCTAACCCGACGCGGGCGGGAAAATGCCACGTCAAGGCCAAGCCATGTCCCAAACGATGCCTCCAAGTACGCCGATGACGGCCGACCAGATCGTCGATCGCCGCCGCCTGCGGCGACGTGTGACCTTCTGGCGGGTCGTCGCGTTTCTCGCGATCATCGTCGTGATCGGCGTGGCGCTGGCCGCCACCGCGAACCGGCAGGACGGCGGCGGGCTGTTTCCGCAGCCGCAGATCGCGCGCATCAACATCAGCGGGTTCATTGCCGAGGATCGTGCGGAGAGCCAGATGCTGGCCCGGCTGGCGAAGGACCCCAACGTCAAGGGCGTGATCGTGGCGATCAATTCGACCGGCGGTTCCACGACCGGCGGCGAGGCGCTCTACGAGGGCCTGCGCAAACTGGCTGCGGCCAAGCCGACGGTTGCCGCCGTGGGCACGTTCGGGGCTTCGGCTGCCTACATGGCCGCCATCGCGACCGACCACATCGTGGCACGGCGCACCTCGATCACCGGCTCGATTGGCGTGCTCTTCGAGCTGCCGGAGGTGAGCGATCTCCTCGACAAGATCGGGGTGAAGGTGGAGAGCATCAAGAGCGCGCCGCTGAAGGCGGAGCCCAATCCCTTCACGCCGCCGAGCGACGCGGCGCGCGCTGTCATTCAGGGCGTGGTAACTGACACGTTCAACTGGTTCGTCGACATCGTGGCGGAGCGCCGGCACCTGCCGCGCGACCAGGTCGTGACGCTCGCGGATGGACGCATCTACACGGGCCACCAGGCGCTCGACGCCAAGCTCATCGACGAGATTGGCGGCGAGGACGCCGCGCTCGCGTGGCTCGGCACGAAGGGAATCGACGCCAAGCTGCCGGTGAGGACATGGACGCCCGCGCGGAAGGGCGGCGGCATTTTCTCGCTCTCCGACGCGGCGCTACTCTGGCTTGCGCAGCAGACCGGCTTGGCGCCGGCGCTGCCGGCCGCGGTGATCGACCGTGTCCTTCCGGACTCGCTGAAGCTTGACGGTCTCCTGTCGGTTTGGCAGGGTTCGAGCGGCCGCGACGAGTGAACGCCGGGGGGCGCTCGATGATCAAATCAGAATTGGTCCAGCGAATCTCCCAGCTGAATCCACATCTCTACCAGCGCGACGTCGAGCACATCGTGAATACAATCCTCGACGAGATCACGCGGGCGCTCGGGCGCGGCGATCGCGTCGAGCTGCGCGGCTTCGGCGCGTTCTCGGTGAAGAACCGGCCGGCGCGCACCGGGCGCAACCCGCGCACCGGCACCAAGGTTGCGGTGACGGAGAAATACGTGCCGTTCTTCAAGACCGGCAAGGAAATGCGCGAGCGCCTGAACGATCAGGCCTGACGTTCCGGCGGTTGCACTTCGCCCACGGAGGCGCACAATCGCGACATGCGACGGTTCCTGACGCTTTTCGTCCTCCTGCCGACCGCGGTGATCGTGGTCCTGCTGTCGGTGGCCAACCGTGGAGAGGTGGCGTTTTCGCTCGACCCCATCCACGGAGCCACAGGCGGATGGGCGGTGAAGGCGCCGCTGTTCGCCATGCTGTTCGTGGCGGCAATCTTCGGGATCGTGATCGGCGGAATCGCGGCATGGATCGGCCAGGGTCGCTGGCGCCACGCGGCGCGGGCCGAGCGCGCCAATGTGGACCGGCTGCGCAGCGAGGTCGACCAACTGAGGGCCCAGATCGCGGCCACGACCACGGCGCTCGGGGCGCCGCGCCCGAACCGCGACGCGGCCTGAGCCGATGCGCGTCGTCGAGGCCGACGAGCTGACGCGGCTCATCGACTATCCGACGCTGATCGACGCGATACGGGCGGGCTTCTCGGGCAGTATCTTCGCGCCGCCGCGGCATCACCACTCGCTCACGCGCGCCGGCGGCGCGCAGGCCTCGCTCATTCTGATGCCGGCATGGGACCTGGGCCGCGGAACGGGAGATACGTTCATGGGCGTGAAGCTCGTGTCGGTGTTTCCGGACAATGCACAGCGGGGCAAGCCGAGCGTCCATGCAACCTATGTGCTGATGTGCGGCGAGACCGGCGAACCCCTCGCCTGCCTGCATGGGCAGACACTGACGCTGCTCCGCACCGCGGCGACCTCGGCGCTGGCAGCGAGCGCACTTGCGCGCGGCAACGCCAGCCGGCTGGTCATGATAGGCGCCGGGGCGCTTGCGCCGCACCTCATCGCGGCGCACGCGGCGGTCCGGCCCATCCGCAACGTGGTTCTCTGGAACCGGACAGCCGCAACGGCGCATGCGCTTGCGGAAAGGCTCAACCGGCCGGGCCTGGAGGTGACCGCGATTGAACACCTCGCCGAGGCGGTGGCGACCGCGGACATCGTCTCGGTCGCGACGCTGTCCACGCAGCCGGTCCTGAAAGGCGCATGGTTGAGGCGCGGCGTGCATGTAGACCTCGTCGGATCGTTTCTTCCCGAGATGCGCGAGGCCGACGACGAGGCCATCCGCCGCGCAACGGTGGTGGTCGATACCCGCGCCGGCATGCGGGAAAGCGGCGACATCGTGCAGGCGCTGGCTTCGGGTGCGCTAAGCGAGGACGGCATTGCCGGAGACCTCTATGACATTGCGGCGGGCCGGCTCAAACGCACGTTCGATGCCCAGATCACGCTGTTCAAGTCGGTGGGAAACGCCATCGAGGACCTGGCCGGAGCGGTCGCCACCTGGCGTCGGCTGCAGGCGACTACAGACCGTCCCGGGGCCGGTAGGCCGCCTTAGGAATCCGCCAATTCGGGCGATACCAGGCCAAGGCTTGGACTCCGTCGCGGTTTCGTGGCAAATCCGGCCGTCATGGACGTTATCGTGAAGATTTGCGGGCTTTCGACCCGGCCGACGCTTGCTGCGGCGCTCGACGCCGGCGCCGACATGGTGGGTTTCGTTTTCTTTCCGCCGAGCCCGCGGTTCGTTTCGCCGGAGGCGGCAGCGGTGCTCGCCCGCGATGCGCGGGAGCGGGCGGAAATCACGGCGCTCACCGTCGATGCCGACGACGCGATGCTTGCGGCGATCGTGGCTGCCGTGCGGCCCGACTGGCTGCAGCTCCACGGCCGCGAGACACCGGAGCGGGTGGCGGCGATCCGCGGGCGGTTTGGCATGAGAGTCATGAAAGCGATCGGGGTCAGCGAGCCGGGCGATCTTTCCCGGGCGCGCGACTACGCGGGCATTGCCGACCGCCTGCTCATCGACGCCAAGGCACCGAAGGGCGCGGCGCTCCCGGGCGGCAACGGTACGCCGTTCGACTGGGCGATCCTTTCCGGCTTTCGCAGCCCCCTGCCCTATCTGCTCTCGGGCGGTCTCAGCCCGGCCAACGTCGGCGAGGCGCTGGCAATAACGCAGGCGCCCGGCGTCGACGTTTCGTCGGGCGTCGAGACCACACCGGGCAGAAAGGATGCCGAGCTTATCCGCGCGTTCATCCGCAATGCACGTAACGCCGCGGCACCGGCAACGTCGATCGAGAAGGTGGCATCGTGACAGTGCGGGCTGCCGGCGCGAAGGCGAACAGTTTCAGGACCGGGCCGGACGAGCGGGGCTTCTTCGGCATTTTCGGCGGCCGCTTTGTCGCCGAGACGCTGATGCCGCTCATCCTCGAGCTCGAAGCGGCTTATACCGCTGCGAAGAACGACCCCGAATTCAAGTCGCAGATCGAGACACTCAACACGCACTACGCAGGCCGACCTTCGCCGCTCTATTTCGCCGAGCGGCTCACGGAGCATCTGCGTCACGCTTCCACCGTCGGTGGTGGCGCGACACTCTATCTGAAACGCGAGGAGCTGAACCACACCGGCAGTCACAAGATCAACAACTGCCTCGGCCAGATATTGCTGGCCCAGCGCATGAAGAAGACGCGGATCATCGCGGAGACCGGGGCCGGACAGCACGGCGTGGCGGCAGCGACAGTTTCGGCGCGCTTCGGTCTGCCCTGCGTCGTGTACATGGGCGCGACCGACGTCGAGCGGCAGAAGCCGAACGTGTTCCGCATGCGCATGCTGGGCGCCGAGGTGCACCCCGTGACGTCGGGCAACGGCACGCTCAAGGATGCGATGAACGAGGCGCTGCGCGACTGGGTGACCAACGTCGAATCGACCTACTACCTGATCGGTACGGCGGCGGGGCCGCACCCCTATCCCGAGATGGTGCGCGATTTCCAGTCGGTGATCGGCAACGAGACGCGCGAGCAGATCATGGCGCTGGAAGGTCGGCTGCCGGACACGATCGTGGCCTGCATCGGCGGCGGATCGAATGCGATCGGGATTTTTCACCCGTTCCTCGACGACAACGACGTGGAGATCATCGGCGTGGAAGCCGGCGGGCACGGTCTCGACGTCGAGAACGGGCATGCTGCGTCCATGAGCGGCGGGCGGCCGGGCGTGCTGCATGGCAACCGGACATATCTGCTGCAGGACAGCGACGGTCAGATCCTGGAGGGGCATTCGATATCAGCCGGCCTCGACTACCCCGGCGTCGGGCCCGAGCATTCATGGCTGAAGGACACAGGCCGCGTGACCTACGTGCCGGCGACCGACAAGGAAGCGCTCGACGCCTTCCAGCTGCTGACGAAGATCGAGGGCATCATCCCGGCGCTGGAATCGGCGCATGCGCTCGCCGAAGTGATCAAGCGGGCGCCGACGATGGGCAAGGACCAGATCATCGTCGTCAATCTCTCCGGCCGCGGCGACAAGGACGTGTTCACGGTCGCCAAGCATCTGGGCATGGACATATGAGCGGCGCCTCGCGCATCGATCGCCGGTTCGCGGCGCTGGCCGCCGAAGGCCGGCCGGCGCTGGTGACGTTCGTCACCGCCGGCGACCCCGACCTCGAGACATCGCAGAAAATCGTCGAGGCGCTCCCGGGAGCCGGCGCGGACCTGATCGAGCTCGGCATGCCGTTTTCCGATCCGATGGCCGACGGCGTCGCCATCCAGGCCTCCGGTCAGCGCGCGCTGAAGGGGGGCCAGACGCTGAGGAAGACGCTGGCGATGGTGAAGCGTTTCCGCGAGACGGACGCGGAGACGCCGATCATCCTGATGGGCTACTACAACCCGATCTACATTTACGGCAACGAAGCCTTCCTCGCCGACGCGAAGACTGCCGGCGTGGACGGACTGATTGTGGTCGACCTGCCACCCGAAGCCGACGACGAACTCTGCGTGCCGGCGATGAAGTATGGGATCAACTTTATCCGTCTGGCCACCCCCACCACCGATGACCGGCGGCTGCCGGCCGTGCTCAACAACACATCCGGATTCGTCTATTACGTGTCGGTGCTCGGCATCACCGGCACGCAAGCGCCGGACGCCGGCAAGGTGG
The DNA here is from genome assembly GCA_964407155.1 of uncultured Hyphomicrobiales bacterium. Lineage (GTDB taxonomy): Bacteria > Pseudomonadota > Alphaproteobacteria > Rhizobiales > Kaistiaceae > DASZQY01. The sequence goes on from CAYOUO010000115.1 coordinate 5,995, forward strand.
CGCGCTCGGTCGAGCGCATCAAGCGGCACACGCGCCTGCCGGTGGCGGTCGGGTTCGGCGTGAAGAGCGCCGAGCAGGCGCGGGTGATGGGCAGCGTCGCCGACGGGGTGGTGATAGGCTCTGCGCTGGTCACGGCGGTGAAGAATTCGCTCGACGAGGCGGGCCGTGCCACGAATTCGACCGTCAAGGCGGTTACCGGACTCGTCGGCGAGCTGGCGCGCGGCGTGCGCTCGGCGCGCGATGGCGCCAAGGCCGGCGCGGCAGAATGAAAGGGAAGACATGAGCTGGATCAGCAACGTCGTCCGACCCAAGATTCGCAGCCTGCTCAACAAGCGCGAGGTAGCGCAGAACCTCTGGATCAAGTGTCCGGAGACCGGCGAGATGGTGTTCCACCGCGATCTCGAGGCGAACCAGTTCGTCATCCCCGGTTCCGGCTACCACATGCGCATGACGACACAGCAGCGGCTGGAGCATTTCTTCGACCGCGGCCAGTACGAACTTGCTCCCGTGCCCGACGTGCCGATCGATCCGCTGAAATTTCGGGACGAGCGCCGCTACACTGAACGGCTGCGCGACGCGCGTGCGAAGACCGGTGCGCCCGACGCAGTGCAGGTGGCGACGGGGACCGTCGAGAACGTGCCGATGGTGGCGGCGGTGCAGGACTTCGCGTTCATGGGTGGCTCGCTCGGCATGGCCGCCGGCGAGGCAATCATCACCGGCATGCAGATCGCTGTCGAGCGCCGGCACCCGTTCGTGCTGTTCGCCGCTTCCGGTGGCGCGCGCATGCAGGAAGGCATGTTTTCGCTGATGCAGCTGCCGCGCACGACGGTGGCGGTGGAAACGATGCGCGACGCGAAGGTGCCCTACGTGGTGGTGCTCACCAACCCCACCATGGGCGGGGTCACCGCCTCCTACGCCATGCTGGGCGACGTGCACCTGGCGGAGCCGGGCGCGCTGATCGGCTTCGCCGGGCCGCGGGTGATCGAGCAGACGATCCGCGAAAAGCTGCCGGAGGGATTCCAGCGCTCCGAGTTCCTGCGCGAGCACGGCATGATCGACGCGGTGGTTCACCGGCACAAGCTGCGCGAGACGATCAGCCGACTCTGCCGCCTGCTCGGCGCGGAGGCGCTGCCGGACAACCTGCCGGTCGCGGCAGAATAGCCGCTGGTCCCTTCGCCATGGACGGCTCGTCCGCGATCCTGGAGCGCCTGACGACGCTCCACCCGAAGGAGATCGACCTCTCGCTCGAGCGCGTCGAGCGGCTGATGGCCGACCTCGGGCATCCCGAATTGAAGCTGCCGCCGGTCATCCATGTGGCCGGGACCAACGGCAAGGGCTCGACCACCGCGTTCATGCGCGCGATGCTGGAGGCGGCGGGCAAGCGCGTGCATGTCTACACGTCGCCGCATCTGGTCCGCTTCCACGAACGCATCCGACTCGGTGACGGC
>CAYOUO010000116.1:0-3256 GCA_964407155.1 uncultured Hyphomicrobiales bacterium
TCGATGTGGGTGGCGAGCGGACCGGAATTCCCGGACGGGCGCAGCCTGAAATCGACGGGGTAGAGCGTGCCTTCCGCGGTCGGCGAGGAAATCGCGGCCACGAGCCGCTGCGTCAGCCGCGCGAAATACTGCATCGCCGGCAGCGGCCGCGGGCCGTCCGACGCGCCGGCCGTCTCGTCGTAGTCGTAGAGCAGCAGCAGGTCGAGGTCGGAGGCGGCGGTCATTTCGCGTCCGCCGAGCCGACCCATGGCGACCAGCGCCGCCTCCCCGCCCTTGACCTTGCCGTGCGCGCGCTCGAACTCCTCGCGCACCGCCTTCAGCGTCGCGGCAAGCAGCGTGTCGGCGAGGTCGCTGTAGGCATAACCGGCCGCCTTGACGCTCACCGTCCCGGCGAGCACGCGCGCACCGATGAGAAACGACTGCTCCTGCCCGAAGATACGCGCCCGGTCGAGCACGTCCTCGAAGGAACCGGCTTCGCCGAGCGTCGCCGCCAGCCGCTTCTCCAGCACCACCTTCCCCGGCAGCGTGTCGAAGAACGCCGGCTCGATGAGCGCATCCAGAACGTGCGTCCGCTGCACGATCGTTTCCGTGAGCCGTGGCGCCGTGGCGAGGATCATCGCCAGCAGGCTGAGCAGCTCGGCGTTGGCGCTGAGCAGCGCGAACAGCTGCACGCCCGCCGGCATCCGCGCGAGGAAGCGGTCGAAGGCGGCGAACGCCGCGTCGGCGTTGTCGGTCTCGGCCAGCGCCTCGATCAGTACCGGCACGAACTCGGTCAGCCGCTCGCGCGCGCTGGCCGAGCGCGTCGCCGGATAGCGCCCGAAATGCCATGAGCGGACCGTTTTGGTTACCTCCTCCGGACGCGCATAGCCGAGGCGGGCGAGCGTGGCGATGGTCTCCGGGTCGTCGGCGTCGCCGGTAAAGACGAGGCTCGCGCCATGGGCCGTGAGCGAGGGCGCCGCCTCGAAGAGCCCGGCGTAGCGTTCGCGGACCATCGTCAGCGTGCGGGTGAGCGCCTCCGAGAATGCCGCGAGATCGGCGTACCCCGCCATGCCGGCGATGGTGGCGAGGCGCTCCTCATCATCCGGCAGCGTATGCGTCTGCTCGTCGGCGACCATCTGCAGGCAGTGCTCGATTTCGCGCAGCACGACGTAGGCGCGGCTCATGTCGTCACGCGTTTCGACATCGATCCATCCCGCCGCGGCAAGCGCCACCAGCATGTCGAGGGTGCGCCGGCCGCGCAGCGTCTGGTCGCGCCCGCCGGCAATGAGCTGCTGCGTCTGGACGAAGAACTCGATCTCGCGGATGCCGCCGCGCCCGAGCTAGATGTGGTGGCCGGCGACGGCGACCTCCGCATGTCCGCGGTGATCGTGAATCTGGCGCTTGATCGAGTGGATGTCGGCGATGGCGGCGTAGTCGAGGTACTTCCGCCAGATGTAGGGCGTGAGCGCTCTGAGGAAGGCGTCGCCGGAGGCACGGTCGCCGGCCACCGGCCGCGCCTTGATCAGCGCCGCGCGCTCCCAGTTCTGGCCGGTGCTCTCGTAGTATTGCAGCGCCGCCTCGGTCGAGAGCGCGATCGAGGTCGAGCCGGGATCGGGCCTGAGCCGCAGGTCCGTGCGGAAGACGTAGCCGGCCTCGGTGCGTTCCGAAAGAATGGCGACCAGCCGCTTCGTCAGTTTCACGAATACGGTCGACGGCTCGCGGCCCTCGCCAAGCCGCGCCCGCTCGCTGTCGAACAGGACGATGAGATCGATATCGCTGGAATAGTTCAGCTCGCCGGCGCCGAATTTGCCCATGCCGAGCACAATCCAGCCGCAGGCCTCGTCCGGTTTTTCCGGGGACGGCAGGATGACGTCGCCGGCCGCCGCCGCCCGGCTGAGCAGCGAACAAATGGCGGCTGAAACGGCGGCATCGGCAAAGTCGGTGAGCGCCACGGTCACCGCATTGACGTCCCACACCCCGCCGAGATCGGCGAGCGCCGTGATCAGCGCGACCTCCTGCCGCGCGAGGCGCAGTCTTGTCATCAGCGTCGCTTCATCCGCGTCCCGCCAGGCCGCCGCCGCATCTTTGACGATGCGGTCGAGCCGCGCTTTCGGGTCCTCCGCGAGAATCGCGGCGAGCCGTGCAGGATCGTCGAGAATGAGCGAACGGAGATAAGGCGAGGCATCCATCACGCCGGCGACGAACGCCGCCGCAACGCCCTTCGGCAGATTGCCCGGCTTCCCTGCCGCCAGCTTCAGCTCGCCGAGCCGCGCCTTCGTGCGTGCGGTATCCGCCTTCAGCCGCGGCTTCAGCCGCGCGGCGAGACTGGCGTCGGCTCGCTCTTTCGACGTGCGCGGTACGGGCATGACCTCATTTCAGCGGCAGGCGGATCGTGACCACGAGACCCGGATTGCCGTCGCCGAGCTCGATCTCGCCATGGTGCAGGCGGACGACCGCCGCGACAAGGCTCAATCCGAGGCCGCTGCCGGGCGCGGACCGGCTCTTCTCCAGCCTGACGAACCGTTGCAGCGCCCTTTCCCGGTCGGCCACGGCAATGCCCGGACCGTTGTCGGCCACCCGCAGGACGAGCATGTCGCCGTTCGTGGCGGTCGACGCCGCAATCTTCAGCTTGCGCTCCTCGCCTTCGCTGGAGCCGGCGTGTTTCATCGCGTTGTCGATGAGGTTGGCCACGGCCTGGCTGAGCAGCTCGCGGCTCGCCCGCAGCCTGATCGGCTGAGGTGCATCGACCGTCAGCTCCGCGCCGGCATCTTCGGCCAACGGCTCGTAGAGCTCCACCACCTCGCTGACGATGGCGCTGGCATCCACCTCGCTCATCTCGCCATCGGACGAGCCCGCCTCGATGCGCGCGATCATGAGGAGCGCGTTGAACGTCTTGATGAGCTGGTCCGATTCCTCGATCGTGATCTCCAGCGCGGCGCGATAGGCCGCCGGATCGGCCTTGTGAGTGAGTGCCGCCTCGACCCGGTTCCTGAGCCGCGTCAGCGGCGTCTTCAGATCGTGGGCGATGTTGTCGGAGACGTCCTTGATCCCGTAGATCAGGTGCTCGATGCGGTCGAGCATCGCGTTCACCGAATCGGCCAGCCGGTCGAACTCGTCACCCGAGCCGGTGACTTCCAGCCGCCCGGAAAGATCGCCGAGCATGATGTGGCGGCTTGCCGCCGACAGCGAATCGATGCGCTTCAGCACGCGGCGGCTTACGAAGAACCAGCTCACCAGCGCCAACCCGATCATCAGCGCCAGCGCCCAGGCAAGCGCC
>CAYOUO010000117.1:0-2671 GCA_964407155.1 uncultured Hyphomicrobiales bacterium
GCTCCACCGTCTTGCGCGTCCCGCCCGTCGCCTGGATGGTCATGGTGCGGAACATGTCGTTCTCTTTCAGGCCGTAGTCCTCGACGAGGTCGGGAATCTGCATCACCTCGCAGCCGAGGCCGACCATGAGCGCACCCGAGAGGTTCCGATGGTTGGCGTAGCCCCACTCCGTCCGCTGCAGGATCTGGAAGCCCTCGGTGCCCTTGCCGGCCATGCCGCAGCCTGTGCCCTGCACGAACGGCACGATGCCGTCGATGTTGGGATAGGCGTCGAGCATGCCCGAGCGGTTGACCTGATCGGCGATGAAGCGCGCCACCGAGGCCGAGCAGTTCACGCTGGTCAGCACGCCGATGTAGTTGCGCGTGCCGACCTTGCCGTTCTTGCGGCGGAAGCCCTGGAAGGTCATGCGCTCGGCGTCGGGCACGAGGTGCTCCGGCCTGGCGGCTTCGGCGAAGTGATAGTCACGCGCGAAATCGTGGACGCCGCAGTTGTGGGTATGGATGTGCTCGCCCGGCCGGATGTCCGCGGTGGCGAAGCCGATGATCTGGCCGAACTTGTAGATCGGCTCGCCTTCCTTGATCGGGGCGGTCGCCATCTTGTGCCCCTTGGGCGTGCGTGAAATCGAGGTCACGCCCTCGGCGACCGCGCCGGGCATGATGGGATCGACCGCCACGACGACGTTGTCGAGCGCGTTCAGTCTGAGGAAGCGCGGCGCTTTGGCGCGCTCGGAAAGGCCGGGCATCGGGGTGACGGTATCGGTGGGGGTCATGTCAGACACGCTGGCCTTTCGCTGCGCAAAGCTGCACGCAATCTAGTTTTTTAAATATAAGCTTCAACCGGTGGCGGCGATTTGTCATCGCGGCTCGCGGTCCACACATTCCGCCTGCCGCGCCGCTGCCGTTCGATCTCCGTTTGAACGTGCTTCAGCGTTCGGAGAAGGGTACACCACCCTTCGCCTTGTCGGTGTTCTTCGCCTCGATGATCTGAACCGTCACGGCTTCGGCCACGCTGTCGAAGTGCTTCACCACCGCGTCGGTGATGGCCTTCATCAGCGCCTTCTTCTGCTCGGCTGTCCGGCCTTCGACTGCAAATACGTGCACCTCGGGCATTCCCCGTCTCCTTTGGCAATCCGCCGCGACATTGCCCCAGCCGCCCCGGTCGGGGCAACCGGCCTCCTTGTTCTGTTCGCACTTGCACAATTTTGTTTTCGCAGGCGCACACTCCGGCTAAGTTTTGCCCGTCGGGAAGCTGTGAACTTGTCGCGGGGGGCGTGCAGGTGGCCGTCGAAAAGCATCGTATTCGCAAGGTCTTGGCGGCCAACCGGTCGGAGATCGCCATCCGCGTCTTTCGTGCCGCCACCGAACTTGGCATGGGCACGGTCGCGGTCTTCTCGGAAGAGGACAAGCTTGCCCTCCACCGCTTCAAGGCCGATGAGGCCTACCAGATCGGCAAGGGTCTCGGCCCGATTGCCGCCTATCTCAGCATCCCGGAGATCATCCGCGTCGCGAGGGAATCCGGCACCGACGCCATCCATCCAGGTTACGGCCTGCTCTCGGAGAATCCCGACCTTGCCGAAGCCTGCGCCGCCGCTGGCATCACCTTCATCGGCCCGAGCCCGGATACCATGCGGCTCCTCGGCGACAAGGTCTCGGCGCGCAATCTTGCCATCTCGGTCGGCGTGCCGGTCATGCCGGCCACCGATCCCTTGCCCGACGACATGGCGGTGGTGAAAGCCGAGGCGCTGAAGGTCGGCTACCCGGTGATGCTCAAGGCGTCGTGGGGCGGCGGCGGACGCGGCATGCGCGTCATTCCCGACGAGGCGACGCTCGTCCGCGATATCGCGGCTGCCCGGCGCGAGGCCAAGGCCGCCTTCGGCAAGGACGAGGTCTATCTCGAAAAGCTGGTCGAGCGCGCGCGCCATGTCGAGGTGCAGATCCTCGCCGACCGGCACGGCGCGATCGTCCATCTGTTCGAGCGCGACTGCACCGTCCAGCGTCGCCACCAGAAGGTCGTGGAGCGCGCGCCGGCTCCCTATCTCGACGACGCCCGGCGGCAGGAGCTCTGCGGCCACGCTGTCGCCATCGCGCGCGCGGCGAATTACGCCGGGGCCGGCACGGTCGAGTTTCTCATGGATGCCGACACCGGCGCCTTCTATTTCATCGAGGTCAACCCGCGCATCCAGGTCGAGCACACCGTCACCGAGCAGGTGACCGGCATCGACATCGTCAAGGCGCAGATCAGGATCGCGGAAGGCGAGGCGATCGGCGAACCGGCTTCCGGCGTGCCGCGCCAGGACGATATCTACCTCAACGGTCACGCGCTTCAGTGCCGCATCACGACCGAAGATCCGGAGCACAATTTCATCCCGGACTACGGCCGCATCACCGCCTACCGCGGCGCCACCGGCTTCGGCATCCGGCTGGACGGCGGCACGGCCTATTCCGGCGCGGTCATCACGCGCTTCTACGATCCGCTGCTCGAGAAGATCACCGCCTGGGCGCCGACGCCGCAGGAGGCGATCGCGCGCATGACGCGGGCGCTCCGCGAATTCCGCATCCGCGGCGTCGCGACGAACCTCACGTTCGTCGAGAACGTCATCAACCACCCCGCATTCAAGGACGCGAGCGACACCACCCGCTTCATCGACACGACGCCCGAGCTGTTCGAGTCG
>CAYOUO010000118.1:0-3617 GCA_964407155.1 uncultured Hyphomicrobiales bacterium
AGGCATGGGATTCTCCGACGCCCGCCTGGCCTCATTGACGAAGATCGACCCGGAAGCCGTTCAAAAGACTCGCCAAAGGCTCGGCGTGCATCCCGTCTTCAAGCGCATCGACACCTGCGCGGCCGAGTTCGCCTCGCCCACCGCCTATCTCTATTCGACCTACGAGACGCCGTTTGCGGGCGAAGCCGCCGATGAGGCCGCGCCGAGCAACCGCAAGAAGGTGGTGATCCTCGGCGGCGGGCCGAACCGCATCGGCCAGGGCATCGAGTTCGACTACTGCTGCTGCCACGCCTGCTTCGCGCTCGCCGACGCCGGCTACGAATCGATCATGGTGAACTGCAATCCGGAGACGGTCTCGACCGACTACGACACCTCCGACCGCCTCTACTTCGAACCGCTGACCGCCGAGGACGTGCTGGAGATCCTGCGCCGCGAGCAGCAGGACGGCACGCTGCACGGCGTGATCGTGCAGCTCGGCGGGCAGACCCCGCTGAAGCTCGCCGAGGCGCTCGAGAAGGCGAACATCCCGATCCTCGGCACCTCGCCGGACGCCATCGACCTCGCCGAGGACCGCGAGCGCTTCCAGCAACTGATCGAGAAGCTGAAGCTGCGCCAGCCGCGGAACGGCATCGCCAAGAGCGGCGAGGAAGCGAAGGCGATCGCCGACCAGATCGGCTTCCCGGTGGTGATCCGCCCGTCATACGTGCTCGGCGGCCGCGCCATGGAGATCGTGCACGATGCCGCTCAGCTCGACCGCTACATCAACGAGGCGGTGGTCGTGTCCGGCAAGTCGCCGGTGCTGATCGATTCCTACCTGTCCGACGCCATCGAAGTGGATGTCGACGCACTCGCCGACGGCACGGACGTCTTCATCTGCGGGATCATGGAGCACATCGAGGAAGCCGGCATCCACTCCGGCGATTCGGCGTGCTCGCTGCCGCCGCACTCGCTGCCGAAGGAGATCGTCAAGGAGCTGGAACGGCAGTCGCGCGCGCTGGCGCTGGCACTCGGCGTGAAAGGCCTGATGAACGTCCAGTACGCGATCAAGGACGGCGACATCTACATCCTTGAGGTGAATCCGCGAGCCTCGCGCACCGTGCCGTTCGTCGCCAAGACGGTCGGAGCGCCATTCGCCAAGATCGGGGCGCTGGTCATGGCGGGAGCGCCGCTCGCGAGCTTCGGGCTGGCCGTGCACGAACTGAGACACGTCGGGGTCAAGGAGGCGGTGTTTCCCTTCGCGCGCTTCCCGGGCGTGGACGTGCTGCTCGGCCCGGAAATGCGCTCGACCGGCGAAGGCATGGGGCTCGACCGCGACTTCGCCATCGCCTTCGCCAAGAGCCAGCTCGCGGTGGGCAGCCCGGTTCCGACCGCCGGAACGGTGTTCATTTCGGTGCGCGACGGCGACAAGAAGCGCATCGTCGGCCCGGCCAAGCGGCTGGAAAAGCTGGGCTTTCGGATCATTGCCACGGCCGGCACCCAGCGTTTCCTCGAGAAGAACGGGGTCAGCGCCGGGACCGTGAACAAGGTGCTTGAAGGCCGGCCCCACATCGTCGATGCTATCAAGAACGGCGAGGTTCAGCTGGTCTTCAATACAACCGAAGGCGCGCAGGCTATCGCCGACAGCCGCTCGCTTCGGCGCGCCGCTTTGTTGCATAAGGTCCCCTACTACACCACCATCGCGGGAGCGATCGCGGCGTCGCTGGGGATCGAGGCGTACCGTTCCGGGACGCTTGAAGTGCGTCCGCTGCAATCCTATTTCCGCCCGGCTGCGAACGGCTGAGCGGGAGGACCACGCGGCCCGGGGAGTTTGTGGATCACGACGCCGGTGGGGCTCTCGACAAGCGGGCCCTGCCCGTCATGGCATTGTGCGGCAGGCCGCAAGGTCCGCCGCGCATGGGTTTTGAAAGGTTGGACTGATGGAAAAGATTCCAATGACAGCCGCGGGTCACTCGGCGCTGGAATCCGAGCTGAAGCGCCGCACCTCGCAGGAGCGTCCGCGCATCATCGAGGCGATTGCCGAGGCGCGCGGCCACGGCGATCTCTCGGAGAATGCCGAGTACCACGCCGCCAAGGAAGCGCACGGCCTGAACGAAGGTCGCATCCTCGAGATCGAGGACCAGCTCTCGCGTGCCGAGATCATCGACGTCTCCAAACTGTCTGGCAAGACGGTGAAATTCGGCGCGACGGTGACGCTGGTCGACGAGGACACCGAGGAGAAGCGCAAGTACCAGATCGTCGGCGACGTCGAGGCCGACGTGAAGAGCGGCAAGATCTCCATCTCCTCGCCGATCGCGCGCGCCCTCATCGGCAAGGCGAAGGGCGACACGGTCGAAGTGTCGACGCCCGGCGGCGCCCGCGCCTATGAGATCGTGGACGTGAAGTTTGGCTGAACCGGTCGCCGTCGAGGCGTACCGGTTCACACCTGGCGACCTCGCACCGGAAAAACGCACCGCCGGCATCAGCGCCTTCATGCGGATCAGGAACGGCGCCAGCTACCTCGAGGCGACGATCCGCTCGCACATGCCGTATTTCGACGAGATCGTCGCGGTGTACAACCAGTGCACCGACGCGACGCCGGACATCCTCATGCGGCTGGCCGAGGAATTCGGCAGCGAGCGGCTGAGGGTGTTCCACTACCTGCCGAAGGTTTACGCGCCAGGCACTGACGGCCACGCCCGCGAGCCGGCGGACAGCCCGCGCAGCCTCGTCACCTACTACAATTTTGCGCTGACCCGCACGCGCTTCACGATCGCCACCAAGCTCGACGACGACCACCTGGCGATGGAACGCGAACTGGAGGCGCTGGCGCACCGGCTGCGCACGCGAGCGTATGATGCCGACGCCATGGTCTGCTTCAGCGGCATCAACCTCGCCGAGGGGCCGGACGGCACCATCGGCATACCGGAGGCCGAGCCGTTCTCCGGCACCGGCGACATCGGATTTTTCCGGGTCACGGGTGACACGTACTTCGTGCACAATGCGCGCTTCGAGCGGTTTCGGCGCGCCGGCCTGCGCCGCGTCTTCGGCGGCATCGTGTACTGGCACCTCAAGTATCTGAAGCCGGAGTTCGGTTACGCCAACTACGATCTCGCCGATAATCCGGACAGCCGGTACGCGCTGAAGCGCCGCAAGGCCGGCGAGCAGCCAACGATCGGGCTCGAGGACCTGCGGGCGCGGGCGCCGCTTGCCGCCCGGGCCGGACTGCGCCTGCCGGACAAGGCCGGCATTGCGCTCGACCGCTGGCGCGCCTTCCTCAACGGACCGATGCCGGCGCTGCCGAGCCTGCCGCAGCCGCAGGTGCTCAGGCAGGCGTGACGATTTCCGGCAGCCGTTCGGCGATGCGGGCGCGAAGGTACGCGTAAACATCGACGGACGTCACGCTCGCGCCGGCAAATGCCGCAGCGAGGCCAGGCGCATCGAGCGTCGCCGGGTCGAGGCGCTCAACCGCGCCGGTTTCCCTCAGCGAGTCGAGATAGCCTTGCGCCGGGGAACGATGGATGCGGGGCACAGCGAGCACGACCGTTGGATAACCGTTGCACATGAACTCGGTCGGCATGGTGCGGGAATCTTCCGTGACCAGGACCGCGTCGGCGTCGTAGACGGGCGCGATCGAATCG
>CAYOUO010000119.1:0-7571 GCA_964407155.1 uncultured Hyphomicrobiales bacterium
AGCGCATCCGCACCGGCGTGCTGGAATCGACCACCACGGTGTGCCCCACCTGCCAGGGCACCGGCCACGTGCGGGCTCCGGCCTCGGTCGCGCTCCACGTGCTGCGCTCGCTCGAGGACCAGCTCCTCAAGGGCGTCACCCACAATCTCATCATCCGCACGCGCACGGTCGTCGCGCTGTACATCCTCAACCAGAAGCGCCAGACGCTCGCCGAGATCGAGCAGCGCTTCGGCCTCACCGTCACCGTGGCCGCCGACGAGGCGATCACCAACGGCGCGCATTTCGTCATCGAGCGCGGCGAGCCGGTCGAGGCCCGTCCCGTGCAGACGGCGCTGGTGACGCCCGCCTCGGTCAGCCCCGACGTGCCCGAGGTCGAGGATCTGCTCGACGAGGAGACGCTCGCCGAGGAGGAGGAAGCGGTTGCCGACGAGGCGGCCGGCGACGAGGAGCCGCGCGAAGGCGGCGGCTTCCGGTCGCATGACGACCTTGGCCACGAGGGCGACGGCGGCGGTCGCCGCCGCAGGCGTCGCCGTGGCCGTCGCGGTGGCGGCGATCGGGACCGCAGACCGGAAGGCGGTCCGCGCCCGGAACAGGCGGCATCGGACGAAGGTCCGTCCTTCGCCGGCGCCGAGCCGGGCGCCGAAGGCGAACCCCACCAGCGCGGCGAAGGGTTCGGCGGTCCGCAACTCGGTCCCGACGGCCAGCCGCGCAAGCGCCGGCGTGGCCGCCGTGGCGGGCGCCGTGGTCGTCGCGGACGCAACGGCGAGGGCAATCCGAACCAGCCGGCGGGCGACCTCGGCGCGCAGGATAACGGCAACGGCTCGCACGATTATGCGGCGCAGAATTTTGGCGCCGGCCGGAATGGCGATTTCGACGAGATCGACACCACGCCCACCATCGGGTCGGGCTCGTCCTTCGAGGCGGCGCCGCCGCTCGATCTTGCGCGCGAGAACCCGCCGGACGAAATCGACACCCCGCCGCTGCCGGAACGGCGGGCCGAGCATTCCATCCCGGCCGAGGCCGCACCCGCGCCGACGGCATCGGAACCGGAACCCTCGCCTGCCGAGGAGCCGGAGCCGGTTGAGAACGCCAACCGCCCGAAGCGGTCCGGCTGGTGGCAGCGGAAGTCGTTCTTCTAGGTCTCCAAGGCCTGAGCGTAGTGATGGCCGGATGCCATGAAACCCCAGCCCGCGGCGGCACCGCCCGAAACGGTGCCGCCCGCATTTCTCTCAGTTGTGCCCGGGTGGACATCGACGCCCGAACCGGGTCATAACGTTCTGGAAACCGGACCGGCATCCCTGCAATGAAACAGTTCCTGCTGCAGTTCTTCACTTGGTGGAACGGCCAGACGCTTGGCACGCGCTTCTACACGTGGCGGAATGGCGAACACGTCGGCACCGACGAGTTCGGCAACCGCTACTATCGCGGCCGCAGCAAGAACAAGCTGATCGCCGCGGAGCGCCGCTGGGTGATCTACAACGGCATCGCCGAGCCCTCGAAAATACCGTCGGGCTGGCACGGCTGGATTCATCACCGTATCGCCGAACCGCCGCAGACGTACGCGGCCCGCGAGTGGGAAAAGCCGCACCAGCAGAATCTTACCGGCTCGGCTGTCGCCTATCGCCCGCCGGGCTCGATCCTGCGCGCCAGACCGCAGACGCCGGGCAGCGCCGATTACGAGCCCTGGCGTCCCTGATGCCGCGGGAAGCTTCGTCTCCTGGATAAATAAAAAGGGGCCGGTCGGGCCCCTTTTCCATGATCGGCGATCCGCCAGGAATGGAGGGCGACGCCGTCGCGCCGCCCTCACTTGCTTCGCTATTCGCTGTCGCCGCCGCCGTCGCCGCAGCCCGGACCCGTACCGGGAGAGTTGCCCGGTGCGGGACCGGTCGGCGAGGCCGGCGCGCTGCCCGGCGTGCTGGCGGGCGGTGTCGTGATGAAGCCGGATGCCGCGCCGCACGAGGCGAGACTGACCTGGAACTGCGCGTTCAGGCCGTTCTGGTCGCGGATGTAGCGGAAGTCGCGGTTGATCAGCCCGTTGCGCCGCTCGCTCGCCTTGAGCTGCGAGGGCTGTCCGCCGGCCGGCGGGATGATGGTCATGCTGCATGCCCGGCTGGCGGTGATGCAGCCGACGTGACCCGGATTGGGCGAGCCGTCGGGCAACGTCTTCGGACAGATCTGGGTGACGCCGCCCAGCATCACCACTTCCGTCTCGCCGTCGAAACGGTCGACGTGGAAATCGAACTCGGTGCCGCGCACGGCGATGACCGCCGTCGGCGTATTGATCGCGTAGGCATCCTTGCGGCTGATGCCGGTGATGAACCGGAACGCCCCCTTCGCGGCATCGATCGACACTTCACGCGCCGATTTGCCGGAATACACGAATGCGTCGATCGTCAGCGATGAATTGGGGCCGACGACCAGTTTCGTCTCGTCGCGGAATTTGATCTGCGCTTCGCCGAACGGGCCGGTGACGATCTTGTCGCCGGAATACACCGCCCCTTGCACTGCCAGCGTACGATTGCCGCTGGCGCCCTGGGCCTCAGTGCTCTGCACGACCGCGATCGCGGTGCCACTGGGCTCGTCGGCAAGGCACGCCGACTGTGTGCCCAGGACGGCAATAACCGCCAGGGCGGACAAACTCCCATACTTGAAAAACATGACCCGCGCCCTCTAGAGTTTTTGTATTGCCTCCGCCGTAATTATCGCATGCAAGAAAGACGCCGCTAGGCTTCAATTATAGCGTTAGTTAAGGCGTGGCACCACCTGCCGCTTTGTCCTGATCAAGTTTTGTGACGACCGTATTTCGGCCGGTGGATTGATTCGGCCGGTTCAGGCCGCCAACCGCTTGGCGACGCTGGACTGCAAGCCCCTTCCGACCGTTGTTCCCCTTATCCCCGGAACGGAAAATGGCGGCCACGCAAGAGAGCAAATTTCGGCATGCTGCGTTGACGCTCGAAAGCGACTCGCCGTAGCGTCACCGAAGCGTCACGTAAGGCGCCCCGCGGACGGGTTTTGGTCCCGGGTCTTTTCACCAAAAGCGTCAGTCGTCGGACCTCGTGTAGTCGGTTTTCCGTGCTCGCGAGAATGGGCGGATTTGCTCCGCCTTTCTCTCTGGAAGTCACGGATTTTTGGCACGGGGGCCGCTGGCTTTGTGTTCTGGTAACACTATATTTAGTGGTCGCGGCGCAAATTGGCACAAGAACTGGGGATTACCCGGTCGCAAAGGCCAAACGGGGTGTGCGTCGGATAGGGACTTGAAGCATTAACTTGTTCGGCGCCGATGACAGCGCCGATCGCAGCGGAAGGTTTGGGGCAAGACGAAAATGCGGATTGAGCGGCGCTACACCAGGGCAGGACAGTCGGCCTACGAGGGGATCGAGTTCCGGACGACCCGGAGCGAGATCAAGAACCCGGACGGCTCTGTCGTTTTCAAGCTGGAGAACATCCAGGTTCCGGCCGCATGGAGCCAGGTGGCAAGCGACATCCTCGCCCAGAAATATTTCCGCAAGGCCGGGGTCCCCACCCACGTGAAGCGGGTCGAGGAAAACGACGTGCCGTCGTGGCTGTGGCGCTCCGCGCCTGACGAGTCGGCGCTGAAGGCCCTCGCGCTGCCCGAGCGCTCGACCTCGGAGAGCGACGCGCGCCAGGTCTTCGACCGCCTCGCCGGGACGTGGACCTACTGGGGCTGGAAGGGCAAGTACTTCGACACCGAGGACGATGCCCGCGCCTTCTTCGACGAGATGCGCCACATGCTCGCCACCCAGAAGGCGGCGCCCAACTCGCCGCAGTGGTTCAACACCGGCCTGCACTGGGCCTACGGCATCGACGGTCCGAGCCAAGGCCACTTCTACGTCGACCACCGCAGCGGCCAAGTGCGCGCCTCCGAAAGCGCCTACGAGCACCCGCAGCCGCATGCCTGCTTCATCCAGGGCATCGAGGACGACCTCGTCAACGAGGGCGGCATCATGGACCTGTGGGTGCGCGAGGCGCGTCTGTTCAAGTACGGCTCGGGCACCGGCTCGAACTTCTCGCGCCTGCGCGGCGAGGGTGAGCGGCTCTCCGGCGGCGGCAAGTCGAGCGGCCTGATGTCGTTCCTCAAGATCGGCGACCGGGCCGCCGGCGCCATCAAGTCGGGCGGCACGACGCGCCGCGCTGCCAAGATGGTGGTGGTCGACGTCGATCACCCGGACATCGAGGCGTACATCAATTGGAAGGTGAAGGAAGAGCAGAAGGTGGCGGCGCTCGTCACCGGCTCGCGCGTCGTGGCACAGCACCTCAAGGCGATCATGAAGGCCTGCGTCAACTGCGAAGGCCCAGGCGATTCCTGCTTCGATCCCGCCAAGAATCCGGCGCTGAAGCGCGAGGTCAAGGCCGCGAAGAAGGCGCAGGTCCCGCAGAACTACATCATGCGGGTCATCCAGTTCGCGAAGCAGGGCTACACCGACATCGACTTCCCGACCTACGACACCGACTGGGACAGCGAGGCCTACCTCACCGTCTCCGGCCAGAACTCCAACAACTCGGTGCGCGTCACCGACGAGTTCCTGACCGCGGTCGAGAAGGGCGAGACGTGGAACCTCAACGCCCGCACCTCCAGCAAGGTGGTGAAGACGCTCGACGCCCGGGCGCTCTGGGAAGACATCGGCAACGCCGCGTGGCAGTCGGCCGATCCCGGCATCCAGTTCCACACCACGATCAACGACTGGCACACCTGCGCCTCGTCGGGCGCCATCCGCGCATCGAACCCGTGCTCGGAGTACATGTTCCTCGACGACACGGCCTGCAATCTCGCCTCGCTCAACCTGCTGCAGTTCCGCGACGCTGCGAAGCGCTTCGACATCGAGTCGTTCGAGCATGCCTGCCGCCTGTGGACGGTCGTGCTCGAGATTTCGGTGATGATGGCGCAGTTCCCGTCCTACCGGATCGCGCAGCTCTCCTACGAGTACCGCACGCTCGGCATCGGCTACGCCAACATCGGCGGGCTCCTCATGTCGTCGGGCATCCCCTACGATTCGAAGGAAGGCCGCGCCATCGCCGGCGCCATCACCGCGATCATGACCGGCGTTGCCTACGCCACCTCGGCCGAGATGGCCGGCGAGCTCGGCCCCTTCCCCGGTTACGAGAAGAACCGCGAGGCGATGCTGCGCGTCATGCGCAACCACCGCCGCGCCGCCTGGGGCGACGACAAGGGCTACGAGGGCCTGCACGTCAATCCGGTGCCGCTTGACGCCGCCTCCTGCCCGGACCAGCGGCTGGTCGATCACGCCCGCATCGCGTGGGACAAGGCGGTCATGGTCGGCGGCCTCAACGGCTACCGCAACGCACAGACCTCGGTCATCGCGCCGACCGGCACGATCGGCCTCGTCATGGACTGCGACACCACCGGCATCGAGCCCGATTTCGCGCTGGTGAAGTTCAAGAAGCTCGCCGGCGGCGGTTACTTCAAGATCATCAACCGTGCGGTGCCCGAGGCGCTGCGCGCCCTCGGCTACCCCGAGCACGAGATCGCCGAGATCGAGGTCTACGCCGTCGGTCACGGATCGCTGCGCCAGGCACCGGCGATCAACCACGCCACGCTCGCCGCCAAGGGCTTCACCGAGGCGGTGCTGGCCAGGCTGGAGAGCGGTCTCGCCACCGCCTTCGACATCAAGTTCGCGTTCAACAAGTGGTCGCTCGGCGAGGACTTCCTGAAGTCGCTCGGCATCACGGAGGCGGAGCTCGCCGACCCGGCGTTCGACCTCCTCGCCCGGCTCGGCTTCTCGAAGAAGGACATCGAGGCGGCCAACCTCCACTGCTGCGGCGCGATGACGCTGGAAGGCGCCCCGCACCTGAAGGAAGAGCACTACGCCGTGTTCGACTGCGCCAATCCGTGCGGCCGTCTCGGCAAGCGCTTCCTGTCGGTCGAGAGCCACATCCTGATGATGGCGGCGGCGCAGCCGTTCATCTCGGGCGCGATCTCGAAGACCATCAACATGCCGAACGACGCCACCGTCGAGGACTGCAAGAACGCCTACATGATGTCGTGGAAGCTCGCGCTGAAGGCGAACGCGCTCTACCGCGACGGTTCCAAGCTCTCGCAGCCGCTGAACTCGCAGCTCCTCGCCGATGACGACGAGGACGCCGAGGAAGCCGTCGAGCAGCTCGTCGCCAAACCCGCCGCGGCGCGCGTCGAGCATGTCGCCGAGCGCATCGTCGAGCGCATCATCGAGAAGGCGGTGCGCGAGCGCGAGAAGCTGCCCAACCGCCGCAAGGGCTACACGCAGAAGGCCAACGTCGGCGGCCACAAGGTCTATCTGAGGACCGGCGAATACGACGACGGGCGCCTCGGCGAGATCTTCATCGACATGCACAAGGAAGGCGCCGCCTTCCGCTCGGTGATGAACAACTTCGCCATCGCCATCTCGCTCGGCCTGCAGTACGGCGTGCCGCTTGAGGAATACGTCGACGCGTTCACCTTCACGCGCTTCGAGCCGGCCGGCTTCGTCCAGGGCAACGAGATGATCAAGAACGCGACCTCGATCCTCGACTACGTCTTCCGCGAGCTCGCGATCTCGTATCTCGGCCGCCACGATCTGGCGCACGTCTCGCCCGCCGACATCGACGCCACCACCATCGGCACCGGCGACAACCAGGGCAAGGCACCGCCGGAAGCGGTGGTTTCGCACGGGCTGGTGCGCGGCAAGCGCCCGCGTCTGGTGGACTCGACGTCCGCCCGCGGTTCGTCGTCAGGCGCCGCCGACGCCGCCTCCTCCTCCGCTCATGCGCGCGAGGGCGCCGGCGGTGCGGCAACGGCGCGCGCCGGCAGCTCGCCGATGGATGCCATCTCCTCCGTTCATTCCCGCGAGGGCGGGAATCCGGTGGCGGGTGCAGCCACCGCCCGCACAGGCAACGTCACCACGCTGGGCGCCACCGCGCTGAAGCAGCGCGAGGTGGTGGAGACGCAGATCAAGGCCGGCCTCGCCGAACTCGCGTCACCGCAGGCGAAGCCGCGCACGACGGCCGACGCCGCTCGCGCCGACGCCTCGGCCCGGACGGTCGCCGAGCATCGGCCCACGCCGGTGAAGTCAGAGACCGCCGACAGCCTCGCGTTCAGGGCGGCCGGCGCCTACGCCTCGGCCTCGCCGGCGGTGGCGAAAGCGGACGGTCCGTCGAAGGCCGACCGCTCCGCGGCCGCCCGCATGGCCGGCTACCAGGGCGACGCCTGCGGCGAGTGCGGAAACTTCACGCTGGTGAGAAACGGCACCTGCCTCAAGTGCGACACATGCGGCTCGACGACGGGGTGCTCATAGCCGCGCGGCGTCTGAAGAACGGAAAGCGGCGCTTCGGCGCCGCTTTTTGTTTTTGGCCCGACAGCCAGGAAGCGCTGGGTATTCTTGTCACCAAATTGGTGACATGATATAAGCCGCTGATGCAGGTGATTGCTCGCCGGACGTTGAAGCGTTTCTGGGAGCGTCATCCGCAGGCTGAAGGCCCGCTCAAGGTGTGGTTCGCCGTCGTATCAAGGGCGAGTTGGGCTGGCCCGGCCGATTTGAAACGGCAGTTTGGCACCTCGATCGATTTTGTTTCCGACA
>CAYOUO010000120.1:0-3743 GCA_964407155.1 uncultured Hyphomicrobiales bacterium
GTGCCGAGGCGGGATGGCTTTCGGACTTCCTCCACGGCGGCAAGAATCCGGATGCGGCCGCCCCCGATGCTCCGGATGTCTCCAATTTTCTCCGCTCTCAATACTGTCCGCCGGCAGAGATTCGCGTCGGCACCGAGGCGCTCGTGATCTACGAGCGCGGGCATGACGGTGATCAGCAGTTCATCCGCTTCCAGGGATCGATGGAGAAGCCCGTCCGCGAGTGCCATACGGAGGGCGATACCATGACGATCCGGGTGGGCATTGTGGGGCGGCTCGTCGCCGGGCCGAAGGGCAACGCCGGCAGCTTCACCGTGCCTATCCGTGTAGCGGTGGTTCGGCAGCACGACAACAGCGTGCTTTTCTCGGGATTGCAGAAGGCGCCCGTGTCGCTGAGCGAGCCGACCTTCGCGTCGGATTTCAAGTACGTGTTCGACAACGTTACCTTCAAGCTCGCGCCGGACGACCGCGATCTGGTCGTTTACGTCGGCTACGATGAAGGCAAGCCGAAGAAGCCGGCGCCGACCGGCTAACCGCTTTCGGCGACGCTTTTTCCGTCGATCCAGCTGTCGCTGACCTGCAGCGCATCGTCGAGCAGGACGAGGTTCGCGCGATATCCGGGCGCGATGCGGCCGAGCTCGCCGCCAAGACCGAGAAAAGCGGCAGGGGCGGTAGAGGCCATGTGCAGCGCGGCCTCGAGTGGCAGCCCCAGCACCGTGACCGTGTTGCGCATGGCTGTCGCCATGTCGAGATGCGCGCCGGCAAGCGTGCCGCTGGCATTCAGCAGGACGTCATCTGCCGTGCGGGTGATGGTCTGGCCGTTGAGCGTGAAACTCCTGTCGTCGGTGCCGACCGTCGGCATGGCGTCGCTGACCAGTATCATGCGCCGCCACCCCTTGGCGGCGATGGCCACGCGCAGGCTGGTCGCCGAAACGTGGTGGAGATCGACGATCACCGCGCAATACGAGTTGGCGTCGTCGAGCGCCGCGCCGACCGGACCCGGCTCGCGGCCGGTCAGCGGCGGCATCGCGTTGTAGAGATGCGTGAAGCCGGACAGTCCCTCGCCAAGCGCACGCTGCACGATCTCGGCGGTCGCGGCGGTATGTCCCGCCGAGATGACGACGTTGGCTTCCGCAAGACGCGCGATGGCGCCTGCCGGCATCTTTTCCGGCGCCACCGTCATCAGTACGCGCCCGCGGCGCGGAACGGTCAGCAGCGCGAAGTCGTCCGCATCGATCGTGCGCATGAGACGCGCATCGTGAACGCCACGCCGGTCGGGACTGAGGAACGGTCCCTCGAGGTGCACCCCAACGACACCGGGAACGCCCGCGGAGATCGCGGCCTCGACCGCCTCGAGCGCCTCCGCCATCTTGTGGCGCGCGTCGGTGATCAGCGTCGGCAGGAAATCCGTCGTGCCGAACTTGCGATGCGCGGCGGCGATGGCGGCAATGCCGGCCACCGAAGTCTGCTCATTGAAAAGAATGCCGCCGCCGCCATTGATCTGGCAGTCGACAAATCCCGGCGCAAGCAATCCCTGCACCGGGCGGCGCGGAACGCTCGCCGGAACGTCGCCGTCCGCGACCACAGCAGCGATGCGTGGCCCGTCGATAAGCACCGCGTGTCCCTCGAGGATGCGGGCGCCGTCGAAGATTCGGGCGCCAGTGAAAGCGGCGACCATCGGGGCGCTCTCCGGAGGGTTCGAGTCTGGCATATCGCTCACGCCATACCGCGCCTGACGGGTTCGCGCCAGTTCAGGGCATCGCGGTCGTGCTGGCGCCAAGAAGTTACCGGGCGCGACGCCGGAAGCGATTGTCGCCGGGACGCGGCTTGCCTAGTTTGTCCTGTGGGCGGGCATCCTCCCGCACCGGATCCCGGCAACAACGGCGCAAGGTGAGGAAAATGGCGGACATCGGACTTGTCGGGCTTGGGGTCATGGGCGCGAACCTCGCGCTGAACATGGCGGAGAAGGGCCACAGCGTCGCGGTTTTCAACCGCACGACCGCCAAGACGGACGCCTTCATCGCCGATGCCGGCGCGCTGCGCTCCTGCCTCACGCCGTGCCATACGCTCTCCGAACTTGCCGCGGCGATCACGCCGCCGCGTCCGGTGGTCATCATGGTGCAGGCGGGCCCGCCGGTGGACGAGGTCGGGCATGAGCTGGCCGAGGTTCTGTCCAAGGGCGACATGCTGATCGATGCCGGCAACGCCAACTTCCGCGACACGCAGCGGCGCGTCATCGAATACAACAAGCTCGGCTTCGATTTCCTCGGCATCGGCGTGTCCGGCGGCGAGGAGGGGGCACGGCACGGCCCGTCCATCATGGCGGGCGGCACCCAGAAGGCTTGGGCGCGCGTCGAGAAGATCCTGCTCGACATCTCCGCGAAGTTCGAGGGCGAACCGTGTGCGGCGCTCATGGGACCGGACGGCGCCGGCCACTTCGTGAAGACGATCCACAACGGCATCGAATACGCCGACATGCAGATGATCGCCGAAGTCTACGGCGTGATGCGCGACGGCTTCGGCATGTCGCCGGCTGAAATGTCGGACGTGTTCGCCAAGTGGAACGATGGCAAGCTGAAATCGTACCTGATCGAGATCACCGCCAAGGTGCTGGCGGCGGCCGACAAGAAGACCGGCAAGCCGATCGTCGAGGTGATCCTCGACACCGCCGGCCAGAAAGGCACCGGCCGCTGGTCGGTGATGGAGGCGCAGGACCTCGGCGTGCCCGCGACCGTCATCGAGGCGGCGGTCGCTGCCCGCAGCCTGTCGGCCGGCCGCGCACAGCGTCTGGCGGCGGCCAAGGTTTTCGGCTCGCCCTCGGGCAAGGTCGGGGACGCGCTCGGCGACCGCAAAACCGCGCTGGCCACGCTCGAGCAGGCATTGCTCGCCGGCAAGATCGCGGCCTATGCCCAGGGCTTCGCGGTGATGGCCAAGGCCTCGGAGACCTGGAACTGGAACCTGCCGCTCGGCATGGTGGCGAAGATCTGGCGGGCCGGCTGCATCATCCGCTCGGTGTTCCTCGACGACATCAGCAAGGCATATTCCTCGGGCGGCACGATCCCCAACCTGATGATGGTCGAGCCGTTCACGGGCGACCTGAAGAAGAGCGAGACCAGCCTGCGCAAGGTGGTCGCCGCGGCGGCGTTGAACGGCGTCGGCGTGCCTGCGCTGTCGTCGGCACTCGCCTATTTCGATCTGTCGCGCACCGAGCGCACCACCGCCAACCTCATCCAAGGGCAGCGGGACTTCTTCGGGGCGCACGGCTTCGAGCGGGTGGACACCGCCGGTCAGGGCTTCCACGGCCCATGGTCGAACGAAGCCTGAGCAAGGCGGCTACTGCACGAAAACGGTAACGCGGTCGGACTTGCCGGCCGCGTCCACGACCGACAGCGTCACGAACCCCGCGCCGTCCGGCTGCCACGCTTCCTGCCGCGCGAACGGTGCGCGCGCGATCGGCGCGCCGTTGACGAAGAATGTGAAGGGCGGCACGCCGTTCCGGACCTTGATCGTCAGCGGTTCGGGATCGCCGTCGCCGATGCCGAGGTCGACGGCGACGCCATCCTGCGGATAGGCGATCTCGGGCGTATCGGGATCGGGCGGCGGTGCGTTGCCGGCGACGCGGAAATAGCGCAGCGGCGCGGGCAGCGCCTGCGTGGTCGCGACGATGGTGCCGGGCGGGCGCGGGCGCAGCGGCGCCCTCTTCGGGCCGATGCGGTCGAACGCCTCGAACAGGATCGGCGCCGCGG
>CAYOUO010000121.1:0-8257 GCA_964407155.1 uncultured Hyphomicrobiales bacterium
CGATAGAGCTTCTTCAGGCCTTCGAGCTTGTCGAGATAGAGCGTCGCGAACCCGTCCAGCTTCATCGAGCCGAGATCGCCGCCCGACCCCTTCACCCACAGCACCGTGACGTTCTCTCCGGTCAGCGGGTCGCGCTCGGTGAGCTTCGCCGAGGTGTTGCCGCCGCCGAAGTTGGTGATGCGGAGATCCCCACCGAGAAGGTTCGAGCGATAGAGGAGAAGTTCCGGTGGCGACAATGTCGCCGCGACCTTCTCATCCCATCGGCTGGAAAGAAGCGGGCTGTCCACGGGTGCTGTCATGGGTCGGATCACTGGAAACGTCGCGCGGAGCGCGCGGGAGGTTGCCGCAGATCACTTGCAAACACGCCCGAAGTTGTCAATCAAAAGCGATCACGCTCATGCAATATCGCGCTGCAATATGCTCATTTGCGCTGCAACATTATCGGAAATGATCGTTCTTGATTGACAGACCTGCGAAATGTTGATGATCTCGCGTTGGGAGCAGCCATGCACGAAATCGAGCGCCACCGCATCATCGTGAGTGAAGTCGCCGACCGGCCGGTGGTGACAGTGACGCAGCTCGTTGACCTGACCGGTGCCTCCGAAGCGACGATCCGGCGCGATATCGCCGCGCTTCACGTCGCGGGAAAGTTGCGGCGCGTGCGGGGTGGCGCCGAAGCGCTTCATCCGCCCGAGACGGTGGGCATCGCGGGCCGCCCGTTTTCCGTGAACGAAGGCGTCAACAGCACCCGCAAGCGCGCCATTGCGCGGGCGGCTGTGGCCCTGTGCGACGACGGCGATTCGATCATCGTCAACGGCGGCACCACCACCTTCCAGATGGTGCACTATCTCGCCTCGCGGCGGCTCCAGATTCTCACCAACTCCTTTCCTATCGCCGAGCATCTGCTCAAGAATTCGAAGAACACGATCACGCTTCCCGGCGGTGCGATCTATCGCGAGCAGAACATCGTGCTCTCGCCGTTCGAGAACGACGTCACCCGGAATTTCTACGCGCGCCGCATGTTCATGAGTGCGCGCGGCATCAGCCCGCTCGGCGTGATGGAGGGCGATCCCCTGCTCATCCAGGCCGAGCAGAAGCTGATCAACCAGGCGGAAGAACTCGTGCTGCTGGTCGATTCCTCGAAATTCGCCCAGCGCTCCAGCCTCATCCTGTGCCCGCTCGATCGGGTGCACACGGTCATCACCGACGATTTGATCGCCCCGCGCGATGCGAAGCTCGTCGAGCAGGCGGGCATCCGCCTCATCGTCGCGGGCCGCGAGGACGGCCGCAGGGAGGCGTCGAGTTCGGTGGCCTGAACGGCGCCGATTGGTAACGGAAGAAGATCAAGTATTTCTTTATTGGGAGGACGTGACATGAAGCATCTCAAGTATCTCGCGATGGGCGCCGCCCTCGCGTTTGCATTCGCTGCGCAACCGGCCTCGGCCACCACCACCATTGCGCTGCTGGTCAAGAACCTCGGCAACGGCTTCTTCGACGCGGCCGACAAGGGCGCCGAGCAGGCCGCCAAGGATCTCGGCGACGTGAAGATCATCTACACCGGTCCTACCCAGGCGACGCCCGAGGGCCAGATCGAGATCATCAATTCGCTGATCGACCAGGGCGTGAACGCCATCGCGGTTTCGGCCAACGACGCCGATGCGCTGGTACCGGCCCTCAAGAAGGCGATGGACCGCGGCATCACGGTCATCTCGTTCGATTCCGGCGTCGCCAAGGGCGGCCGCCAGATGAATCTCTATGCCTCCGCGCCGGACCAGATCGGCGATCAGTGCCTGAAGATGGCGAACGATCTCCTGAAGGCGAAGGGCAATGTCGCCATTCTCTCGGCAACCTCGACGGCGACCAACCAGAACACCTGGATCGACGTCATGAAGAAGGATGTCGGCAACTATCCGAACGTCAATCTCACCAAGGTCGTCTACGGCGATGACAAGCAGGACAAGAGCTACTCCGAGGCGCAAGGGTTGATCACCAGCGATCCCGATCTCAAGGTCATCATCGCGCCGACCACGGTTGGTATCGCGGCCGCCGCGCAGTACGTCGAGGACAAGGGTCTCGTCGGCAAGGTGATCGTCACCGGCCTCGGCCTGC
Organism: uncultured Hyphomicrobiales bacterium; assembly: GCA_964407155.1. Classification (GTDB taxonomy): domain Bacteria; phylum Pseudomonadota; class Alphaproteobacteria; order Rhizobiales; family Kaistiaceae; genus DASZQY01. The sequence continues at coordinate 2,110 of CAYOUO010000121.1, forward strand.
CCTCGGAGATGATCAAGCACGTCAAGTCGGGCGCCGCGCCCGAATTCGCGCTGTGGAACCCGATCGACCTCGGCTATGCCGCCACGACGATCGCCTACAACCTCGCCACCGGCAAGGAGAAGGCGGTGGCTGGCGGAGAGCTCAGCATGGGCAAGATCGGCAAGGTGAAGCTCGACGACGACCTCTCCGGCCCGATGGCGCCGCCGTTCGTCTTCGACTCGAGCAACATCGACGAGTTCTCGAAGATCTACTGAGGTTCTCCTCTTTCGAACCGCGGGAGGCGGCGCTGCCGCCTCCCGCATTTCGTCGGGCATCGGCGCAGGGCGCCAAAATCGGGTTCCAGCCGGAGCAATTCTTGACCAGCGTCCCGGTCCTCGAAATGTCGGCCGTATCGAAGGCCTTCCCCGGTGTGAAGGCGCTCGATGGTGTCGAACTTCAGCTTTATCCCGGAACCGTGACCGCGCTGATCGGCGAGAACGGCGCCGGAAAATCGACGCTCGTCAAGATCCTCACCGGTGTCTATCAGCCGGATCGCGGCGACATCATTCTCGGCGGCACGCCTGTTTCCATTCCCAATGCCGAGGCTGCCTTTCATCTCGGCATCACGGCAACACATCAGGAAACGGTGCTGTTCGACGATCTTTCGGTGACCGAGAACGTCTTTCTCGGGCACGAGATCAAGTCGCGCTTCGGCACGCTCGACTGGGGCGCAATGCGCCGCCGCGTCGGCCAGATTCTTGCCGAACTCGAAGTCGAGCTCGACCCCGACATCCGACTCCGCGATCTGGCCATCGCGCGCAAGCATCTGGTGGCGATCGCGCGGGCGCTTTCGGTCGACGCCCGGATCGTCATCATGGATGAGCCGACCGCCTCGCTCTCCCACAAGGAAGTGGAAGAACTCTACGGGATCGTCGCCAAGCTGAAGCGCGAGGGCAAGGCGATCCTGTTCATCAGCCACAAATTCGAGGAAGTCTTCCGCATCGCCGATCGCTACGCGGTGTTTCGCGATGGAAAATCGGTCGGCGCCGGGCTCATGGCCGGCGCCACGCCCGACAAGCTGATTGCACTCATGGTTGGCCGCACGGTCGATCATATTTTCCCGAAGGTCGACGTGCCGCTCGGCGAGACGGTGTTTTCGGTCAGCGGACTGTCGCACCCGACGGAGTTCGCCGACATCACCTTTTCGCTGAGGCGCGGCGAAATTCTCGGCTTCTACGGACTGGTCGGTTCGGGGCGGAGCGAGCTGATGCAGGCGCTCTTCGGCCTCACCCGAACGAGTGCGGGCGAAGTGCGGCTCGACGGGCGCGTCGTGCGCTTCAACCGCCCGTCCGACGCCGTCGAGGCCGGCGTGGTCTACGTGCCCGAAGAACGGCAGCGGCAGGGTGCGGTGCTGCAGCTGCCGATCTTCGAGAACATCACGCTGCCTTCGCTCGGCCGCGTGTCGCGCCGGGGCTTTCTCGATCTCGCGCGCGAGTTCGAACTGACGCGCCGCTACGCGACCCGCCTCGATGTCCGTGCCGCCAGCCTCAGCCAGGAGGTCGGCACGCTGTCCGGCGGCAACCAGCAGAAAGTCGTGATCGGCAAATGGCTGGCGACCGAGCCGCGCGTCATCATCCTCGACGAGCCGACCAAGGGCATCGACGTCGGCTCCAAGGCAGCCGTGCATGGCTTCATGGGCGAGCTCACCGCCAACGGCCTCGCCGTGATCATGGTCTCGTCCGAGCTGCCCGAAATTCTCGGCATGTCCGACCGCGTCATCGTCATGCGCGAGGGGCGCATCGCCGGCGTCTTCCACCGGCAGGGCCTGACCGCCGAGATGCTGGTGCGCACGGCGACCGGCAACACCGCGGCGGAGGCGGCGGCCTGACCATGCGCCCCAACCGGGACATCGTGCTCGCCCTCATCGTCGTGGCGATGCTCGTCGCGGTCGCCGCGGTCAGTCCGGCATTCGTGGCGCCGGGCAACCTCGCCACGCTGTTCAACGACAACGCCATCCTCATCATGGTCGCGCTCGGGCAGATGAGCGTCATCCTGACCAAGTGCATCGACCTTTCGGTGGGGGCGAACATCGCCTTTACCGGCGTCGTCGTGGCGCTGGTCAATGCGCACGCCCCCGCGCTCCCCGTGCCGCTCCTCATGCTCATCGCTGCCGCAGTCGGCCTCACCCTGGGTGCCGTCAACGGCGCCCTCGTGTGGCTGGCGCGAATTCCCTCGATTGTTGTGACACTTGGCACCCTTTCTATCTACCGCGGCCTCGCTTTTCTGGCGTCCGGCGGCACCTCCATCGTCAGCAAGCAGATGAGCCACGCATTCATTGCGTGGCCGCGCTTCGAGATCGCCGGACTGCCGCTGATGTCGTGGTTCGCTATCGCGATGGTCGCGGTGTTCGCCGTGTTTCTCGGCTATACGCGACCCGGCCGCGCCTTTTTTGCGGTCGGCGGCAATCCCGTCGCCGCGGTTTATGCGGGCCTGAATGTCGGCCGCACCCAGTTCGTCGCCTTCTGCGTTTCCGGCGCCATCGCCGGTTTCTGCGGTTACCTGTGGGCTTCCCGCTACACCATCGCCTACGTCGATCTCGCCGGCGGTTTCGAACTCGATGTGATCGCGGCGTGCGTGATCGGCGGCATTTCGATCGCCGGCGGCAACGGAACCGTACTGGGTGCGGTCCTCGGCGCGCTCTTTCTGGGCGTGGTGAAGAATGCGCTGCCCGTCATCCATGTTTCGCCGTTCTGGCAGCTCGCGATTGCGGGTATCGCCATTCTTGGTGCGGTGGTGATCAATGCGACGCGGGAGAACCGGCGGCATGGCCGTCTCATCCTCAAGGAAGCGTTGTCGACATGACCGATGCTTCCCTGCCCCGCATCATTCCGGATCGCATCCCCGTCCGTTTCGCCTTCTGGCGGCGATGGGAAACGATCCTTTTCGGCTTCGCCGTGCTGATTTTCCTATTCGACGCGACCGCATCGCCACATTTCCTGAAGCCGTACACGCTCTCCGACGCGACCTACAATTTCACGGAAAAGGCGATCATCGCCTTTGCGATGGCGCCGCTCATCATTGCCGGAGAGATTGACCTTTCCGTCGCCTCGATCATCGCGCTTTCCTCGACCGCCATGGGAGCCGCGGCCGCGGCGGGGGCGCCGCCGGCGTTGCTGGTCGTGATCGGGCTTGCCGTCGGCGCCGTTGCCGGCGCCTTCAACGGCTTCATCGTCACCTTCTTTCGCGTGCCGTCCATCGTGGTGACCATCGGGACGATGAGCCTTTATCGCGGCATCGCGTATGTCGTGCTCGGCGATCAGGTCTATCGCGCTTACCCGCCGGGTTTCGATTATTTCGGCCAGGGCTACGTGTGGTGGGTGATCTCGTTCGAGTTTGCCCTGTTCATCGCACTCGCCCTGGTGTTCGGCGTCGTGCTGCACCTCACCGTTTTCGGCAGGCGGATCTACGCCATCGGCAACAACCCGATCGCCGCGCAATTCTCCGGCATCCGCGTCGATCGCATTCGCGGCATCCTGTTCGTTCTCACCGGCTTGATGAGCGGTGTCGCTTCGATCCTGCTGACGTCGCGCATCGCTTCCACACGGCCGACCATCGCCAGCGGCTTCGAACTCGATGTCGTGACGATGGCGGTGCTCGGCGGCGTGAATATTCTCGGCGGTTCCGGCACCATTCCCGGCGTGGTGATCGCGGCCTTCGTCATGGGATTGGTCACGTTCGGTCTGGGACTGCTCAATGTCCCGGGCATCGTGCAGTCCGTCGAACACGGCGCGCTGCTGATCATCGTGATTGCGCTTCCGATCGTTGCCGCTCGTCTTGCGGCGGCGTTGCGGCGGACCTGATGGAACCGGCGGCCGCATTGCCCGGCGCAGGGCAAACTGCTCCGTCGCCGCGATCGCTGCGGTAGCGGACCATGGCGCGGGCGCCCGCCATTGCGGTGATCGACATTGGCAAATCGAACGCCAAGCTCGCGCTGGTCGACGGCGAAACCCTGAACGTCATCGGGCTGCGCACGACCGGCAACCGCGTGCTGAACGGCTCCTATCCGCACTATGACGTCGAAGGACTGTGGGTCTGGATCCGAAAGGGATTGAAGAGTTTCGCCGTCGAGACCGAGATCGACACCATCTCGGTGACTACGCATGGAGCCTGTTTCGCACTCCTGGCGGGAGATGGACTGGCGCTTCCGATCCTCGACTATGAATATCCCGGACCGGAGGCGGCAAGCCGGGATTACGCCGCGCTGCGCGGCGACTTTCGCGAAACGCTATCGCCCGCTCTTCCGAACGGGCTCAACGCCGGCCGCCAGATTTTCTGGCAGGCGAAAACCTTTCCCGACGCGTTCGCCCGTGCCGATACGATCCTGCCCTATCCGCAGTACTGGGTGTGGCGTCTCACCGGCGCCAAGGCGACCGAAGTCACCTCGCTTGGCTGCCACACCGATCTCTGGAACCCCCGGTCAAAGATATTTTCGACGCTTGCCGAACGGCAGGACTGGGTCCGCCTGTTTCCGCCTCTGCGGCCGGCATGGGAAACGGTCGGCACCATCCTGCCTGCAGTCGCGGTCGAAACCGGCTTGCCAGCGCGTTGCCGCGTGGTCGCCGGCATCCACGATTCCAACGCCAGCCTGCTGCCCCATCTCGTTCAGCACCGGCGCCCGTTTTCGGTACTCTCCTCGGGCACGTGGATGATCGTGCTGGCGCCGGGCGGTTCGCTCGAGGCGCTCGACGAAAGCCGCGATTGCCTCGCGAACGTCGACGCGTTCGGCGACGCCGTGCCTTCAGCGCGATTCATGGCCGGCCGCGAGTTCGAACTGATGACGGGCGGCAACGTCCATGACGCGACGACCGCTGGCGCCGCGGAAGTGATGTCGCAGACGATCATGGCGATGCCGGGCTTCGCCGCGGGCACCGGCCCGTTCCGGTCATCCGGGCATTGGCTTCGCAGGGATGCACGCATCGAGGCGGAGACGCTGCCGCGCGACCTGCGGGTGGCGGCGGCATGTCTCTATACGGCGCTCGTAACCGAGACCTGCCTCAGCCTCGCCGGAGCGGATGGTCCCGTCATCGTCGAAGGACCGTTCGCGCGCAACGATCTGTTTCTGGCAGCGCTGGCTGCGCGCATCCCCCGACCTGTATTCGCCGACCGCGATGCCACGGGGACGACGCGCGGCGCCGCGATGCTGGCCCTCATGCCGCAGGCGGATATCGCCTCCGCGCCGGAACGACAGGTGCAGCCGCTGTCACTGCCGCTTGACGATTACGCCCGCTCGTGGCGTGCACACCTCGACGACGCCTGAAACGAAGCGGCCATGGCGAAAGGTGCCCGCGTGAACGCATCTCCCCGGCAGGGCGCCTCGGCAGATGGCCGGTTTGTCCGTGCAGATACCTCAACCAAAACAGGACAATGATATTGACTCAATCAAACCCCAAGAAGAAGCTTACGCAGCGACAGATGTTTGCGGCCAAATGGCCGCCTCTTCCCCGAGATCCTATGAAGATTGCCACGGTATTCCTGCATATTGCCGCCGGTACGGCACTGGCGTTTTCCCTTGCCGCCTGCAGCGAGTCCCAGGGCTCGGCCGGGGCGGCTCCGCCGCCGCCGACTGCGGTGAGCTATATCGTGGTCGCGCCGCGGGCGATCCCCGTGGTGAGCGATCTGCCGGGCCGCATCGCTCCGACGCAGATCGCGGAGGTTCGCCCGCGCGTATCGGGGATCGTGATCAAACGGGTTTTCCAGCAGGGAAGCACCGTCAAGGAAGGCGACGTCCTCTATCAGATCGACCCGGCCCCATTCCGCGTTCAGGTGGAGAGTGCCGAGGCCACGCTGCAGAAGGCCCAGGCTGCGCAGCAGCTCGCCGGCCAACTCGCCGACCGCCAGAAGCAACTTGCGCAGCGCGATATCACCAGCCAGCAGGACCTCGACAACGCCATCGGACAGCTGGCACAGGCCAATGCCGACGTGGCGGCAGCCAGGGCTGGCCTCGATGCTGCTCAACTGAATCTTCAATATGCAGACGTGAAGGCGCCGATCGCCGGGCGCATCGGACGGGCGATGATCACCGAAGGCGCCCTGGTGAGCGCCGACGGCGCCAATCCTCTCGCCACGATCCAGCAGCTCGATCCGGTTTACGCCGACTTCACCCAGTCGT
>CAYOUO010000122.1:0-4350 GCA_964407155.1 uncultured Hyphomicrobiales bacterium
CGGCTGTGCGCCCATACCCAGGAATCCGAGCGCCGCGGCGTCGAGGATCGCGCTGGAGAAGAAAAGCGCGGATTGCACGATGAGCGGTGCCAGGCAGTTGGGAAGGATCGTGCGGAACATGATGCGCAGCCGCCCCGCGCCGGCGACACGAACCGCGGTGACGTAGTCCCTGCCGCGCTCGGCGATCACTGCGGCGCGGGTCAGCCGGGCGAAGTGCGGCAGGTAGGCGACCGCCACGGCGAGCACCGCGTTGAACAGACCCGGTCCGAGGATCGCGACCAGCACCAGCGCCAGCAGCAGGCTGGGAAACGCCAGCAGCACATCCATGACGCGGACAATGATGCCGTCGACAATCCGGCCGGAGAATCCGGCGATCAGGCCGAGCAGGATGCCGCCGAGCAGCGACAGGCCCACCACCACCAGCCCGATGAACAGCGAGAAGCGCGCCCCGAACACAAGGCGGGAGACGATGTCGCGCCCAACGTCGTCGGTGCCGAGCACGAAGGTCCACGACCCGCCGGCTTGCCACGCAGGCGGCTGCAGCAGGTGATCGCGGAACTGCTGATCGGGCGCGAATGGAGCCACCAGCGGCGCGAAGACGGCGGCAAGGACGATGAGCGCAATGAAAATCAGACCAGCGACCGCGCCGCGGTTCTCACTGAAGTAGTACCAGAATTCCGCCAGCGTTCCGGGCGGTTCGTGCGATGCTTCCGCACCGGCGGCGGCCATGTCGGATTCCTGCCCGGAAGGAAGCGTGGCTTCGCTCATCAGGTCACCTCCCGTACCGGAGGCGCGGATTGATGAGGCTGTAGAGCAGGTCGACCGTCAGGTTCACCACCACCACGATCGTCGCGATGATCAGCAGGCTGCCCTGCACCGAGGCATAGTCGCGGCGGAATATCGAATCGACCAGCCATTTGCCCACTCCGGGCCACGAGAAGATCGTCTCCGTCAGAATTGCGCCACCGAGCAGCGTCCCGATCTGCAACCCGATGGTGGTGACGACCGGGATCAGCGCATTGCGCAGCGCGTGCACGCCGATCACGCGCCACGGCGGCAGTCCCTTTGCCCGCGCGGTGCGGATGTAATCTTCGCCGAGCACCTCGAGCATCGCCGAACGCGTCTGCCGCGCGATGATCGCCAGCGGTATCGTGCCGAGGGCGATAGTCGGCAGGATGAGATGCACCGCCGCCGATCGGAACGCGCCTTTCTGGCCCGACAGCAGGCTGTCGACCAGCATCAGGCCGGTTTTCGCCTTGAAGAAATAGGCGAAGTCGATGCGGCCCGAAACCGGGGTCCAGTGCAGCCATCCCGAGAACACCACGATCAGCAGCAGTGCCCACCAGAAGATCGGCATGGAAAAGCCGATTGCGGCGCCGCTCATCGTCAACTGGTCGATCAGCTTGCCGCGATATACTGCGGCAACGATGCCGGCCGGTATGCCGATCACGACGGCGAATAGAACCGCGCACAGCGACAGTTCGAGCGTCGCCGGAAAGCGCGCGAAGAATTCCGACCATACCGGTCGCAGCGTCACGATGGATGTACCGAAATTGCCGTGCGCCAGTTGCCCGAGGTAGTTCAGATACTGGCGCCAGATCGGCAGATCGAAGCCATACCGATGGAGGGCCTGGGCATAGAGCTCCGGCGACAGCTGATGCTGGCCGGCGAGGACCAGAACCGGATCGCCGGGCACGAGGCGGATGAACGCGAAGGACACAAAGCTGACGCCGAAAAAGGTCGGTATGAGCAGACCGATGCGCCTGACGACGAAGCCAAGCATTCGGCTCCTAACCTTTCGGCAATTGGCAAGGACAGAAATGCCGAAGGGGCCGGCGAACGATTAGCCGGCCCCTGAAGCGTCGTGTCACTGGGTGATATCGACCCCGTCGAAGCGGTGCGAGCCCAGTGGGTCCATCTTGTAGTTCTGCACGGATTTCAACATCGGCATGGTCACGATCGAATGCGCGATCGTGAACCACGGCGCCTGCTCCTTGAAGATCTCCTGCGCCTTTTCGTAGAGCTTGGTGCGCGCCGCCTGATCCGATGTCGCCACCGCCTGCTTCACCACGTCGTCGAACGGCTTGTAGCACCACGCCGCGATGTTGCCCGCGGTGCCCACGCTGTCGCATCCGAGCAGCACCGCAAGGAAGTTGTCCGGATCACCGTTGTCGCCGGTCCAGCCCGCCTCCACCGCGCCGCTATGCTTCGGATCGCCGGCGAGCTTCAGATACTCCGCCCAGTCGTGCGTGACGATGTTGACGGTCACGCCCACCTTGGCGAAATCCTGCTGGATCAGTTCGGCAGTCCTGCGGCCGTTCGGCTGGTACGGTCTCTGCACCGGCATCGCCCACAGATCCATCTTCAGGTCCGTCACCCCCGCTTCCGTGAGGAGCTTTTTCGCCGCATCGGGATCGTAGGGATCGTCCTTGATGTCCTTGTCATAGGACCACATGGTGGGCGGGATCGGGTTGATCGCGGCCTGGCCCGTTCCCTGATAGACGGCGTCGATGATGGCCTGCTTGTTGATGGCCATATTGAGCGCCTTGCGCACGCGCACGTCGTCAAACGGCTTCTGCTGGGTGTTGTAGGCGAGATACGCGACGTTGAGACCCGGCTGCTGCATGACGTTCAGCGTCGCATCGGTCTTCAGCGATGCGACGTCAGCCGGGCTGGGATAGTCCATGATCTGGCACTCGCCCGCCTTCAGCTTCTGCAGGCGCACCGCCGGGTCAGGCGTAATCGCGAACACCAGGTCGTCGATCGCCTGCTTCCCGCCCCAGTAATCCGGATTTGCCTTGAAACGGACGACGGCATCCTTCTGGTAGTCGACGTAGACGAACGGCCCCGTGCCTACCGGCTGCAGATTCAACGTCTCGGGATGCCCGTCGGCGAGAAGCTTGTCGGCGTATTCCTTCGACATGACCGAAGCGAAATCCATTGCCAGGTCGGCAAGGAACGGCGCATTCGGCTTGTTCAGCGTGAACTTCACCGTTGCGTCGTCGACCTTTTCCACGCTCTTGATCACGTCCGGCATGCTCATGCCGACGAAGTAGTCGTATGAGCCGCCACCATAGTTGTAATACTTGTTGGTCTTGTCGAGCATTCGCTGGAACGAGAACACGACATCGTCGGCATTCATCGGCCGCGACGGCGTGAAATAATCTGTTGCGCCGAACTTGACGCCGGGGCGCAGGTGGAACGTGTAAGTCAGCCCGTCGCCGGAGATGTCCCAACTGGTCGCCAGACCCGGAATGACGTTGGTGGTGCCGCGGTCGAATTCGACCAGGCGGTTATAGATCGGCTTCGACGAGGCGTCGAACGTCGTGCCCGCCGTATAGAGGCCCGGATCGAATCCCTCGGGTGAGCCCTCGGAACAAAATACCAGCGTTTTGGCGTCGGCGCTGGTGGCCATTCCGGCCAGAAGCGCCGCCGCAAGAAAAAACCCGACTCGCGTCATGAACTATCCTCCGTTCGTTCTGCCGTGAGGTTCAGGCGAAGGATGTATGTCGTTGGCACGACCGAGCCTTCACCGAACCCTGGTGGCCGACCGAGTTGGCACCCGATAGATGCCGTCACTCAACCTGCGCCACCTGGTTTGGCCAAGTCAACTTCGCCCGCGGCTCCTATCCTGCCTCGTTTCGGCCGAAAACGGAAACAACGACGGGATGTCGCAGCGGGGCTCACGCCGCGTCCGCCGGGCGGTGATCTTCGGCAAGGACGGCGCAGGTGACGAACGTTCGCTGGTCGAGCACCAGACCGCGCAATCCGCGTTTATGAGATTCCTATAAGAACGGTGGCTCTGTCGCCTCGAAAACCTACGCCACTGGTGCGAACTCTCCGCGAGCACGGAGGCCAATCAGGGAATCGGTTCGATGCTCGACGTTATGCTTCTCGCCCTCGGCCTTGGCTTCTTCGCCGTCACGATCGCCTACGTCCATCTCTGCGATCGACTTTGAGGAGTTTCCCCATGCTCTTCGATCATGTGCTCGCGGGCGCGGTCACCGCCGTGCTGCTTGTCTATCTCGTCTACGCGCTGCTCAAGCCGGAAGACTTCTAGGACATCGCCATGACGATCGCCGGCTGGCTCCAGATCGCGCTCTACTGCGCCGTTGTCGTGCTGCTCGTGAAGCCGCTCGGCGGCTACATGACGCGGGTGTTCAACGGCGAGAACACGTTTCTGTCGCCGGTCCTGCGGCCAGTGGAGGCAGGACTTTACCGGCTCGGCGGCATCGACGCGAAGCAGGAGCAGGACTGGGTGAGCTACGCCGTCGGCATGCTGCTCTTCCACGTCGGCGGCTTTCTGATCCTCTACGCGGTGCTGCGGCTGCAGGGGCTGCTACCGTTTAA
>CAYOUO010000123.1:0-2864 GCA_964407155.1 uncultured Hyphomicrobiales bacterium
TCAAATCTCAAATCTCAGATTTGAGATTTTCGGGTCACTGCCCAAGTCTCTTCGACTTTTCCGCCGCGGCCCGCACGGCGCTGATGAGCGTTGCGCGCAGCTTCCCCTTTTCGAGTTCGTGCAGCCCTTCGATTGTTGTTCCCCCGGGGCTGGCCACCATATCCTTCAACGCGCCGGGATGCAGTCCGGTCTCCAGCGCCATCCGGGCGCTGCCCAGCACGGTTTGGGCCGCTAGTTTGGTTGCCACATCCCGCGGGAGCCCGGCGGCCACTCCGCCGTCACTCAGCGCCTCGATAATCACATACACATAGGCGGGTCCGCTGCCGCTCAAGCCCGTTACCGCATCCAGGAGGCTCTCCTTCAATTCGAAAGCGCTCCCCACCGCGGAAAGCAGCTTGCGGGTGAGTTCGGCATCCTTGGGCAGGGCCGCTTTTCCTACCGCGAAGGCTGAAGCGGAAGCCCCAACCAGCGCCGGCGTGTTGGGCATTACGCGAACCACGCGCGCCTTCGGGTTCAACGCGCTTTCAATTTTAGCCAGGGGCACCCCCGCCGCAATCGAGATGAGGAGATGCTCGGCGGTGAACCCGTCTCGCACCTCCGTTAATACTGACAGAACCTGGTCGGGTTTTACAGCCAGGACCACCACCGAGGCAGCCTCGAGTACTTGGCGGTTTGACGAAGTTGTTCTTGCGCCCGTTTCCTTTTCGAAGGCGGCGCGCGCGGGTTCACTCGGGTCGGCGGCGATGAGGGCCTCCGGCGAAACCAGGCCCGCCTGCACGAATCCCTTGCCCAAAGCTGACGCCATTTTGCCCGCGCCCAAGAATCCGAGTTTGAGGGTAGCTGCCATGAGGGCAGGGTAACAAGTCGGGTGGAACGACGGAAACCATAAAGGGCCGAAAAAATGCAGCTGTCGTGGTGCGAGCAACAGGAGACAGGCGTACCTAGCAAAAGGAGACACTTGTATCTGGCAAAAGGAGACGCGTGCGAGCAAAACAGGAATAATGTCCTGAGGCTGTTGCCTCAGGAGAGGCGGTTGCTAAGCTGGCCGTGCTTCAGCGGAGGATAGGGCTCTGCAGGGATGCAACCTGAGCGCCGCCTGAAGGCTTGCAAACGGCAGGTCGGGCTGGCCTTGCCAGCCCGGCATGCCCCTGCCGTTTCAAGCTCCAAAGCGAAAAATCCCAGGGGGTCTGGGGGACAGAGTCCCCCAGCTTTGTTAAGCTGGGCGTGATGAAAAACAACTGGCACATCGCTGTGCCGCGCCACTAATCCGTCACCTCTTGGCCCGTTTCCGGGCCGAGGCGATTCCAGCCAAAGCCGCCGCCCGTCGGCTGGGTCTTTCCCGAAGCCGTTTCTACAAGCTCTATGCCGATTACCTGCGGGCCTGCGTCCAGGGGCAGCAGAACACCTGGGTGCCGAAGGTATCCGGAGGTGACCATGCGCCGAGTTGGCCTCCTGAGGTCCAGGCCCTTTTAACCAAGCGCCTGAGCAGCAAGCCTCCCGCCTCCTACAGCTTTGCGGCAAGCGAAGCCCTTCGCCTATGCGATTACAAGCTTACCCGGGCTCAGGTTCGCCGCTGGGCCATCGAAAACCACCTGGCTCATCCCAAAGCCAATGCCAGTCCAGCAGCTCCGGTGCGTCGATGGCAGCGCAGTCAAATTGGCGAGTTGTGGCAGTTGGACGCCACGCCCCACCGATGGTTCCCGGGCTGCCGGCATCTCTTCCCGATGCTCAACATGCTCGATGATTGCAGTCGAGTCTTCACCGGCTCCAAGATTTACGAGCGTGAAACCCTCTTGGCTTACCTGGACTTTCTCCCGGCCGCCTTTTTGGAATACGGGTTGCCCCTGGAAATCTACGTCGATTATCACTCCCTGTTTTTTACCAACGTTCCTGAGGCGCTCACGCAATTGGGCTGGGCGCTACACTTCTATGGCGTGAGCTTTCGCTACGCTCCCACACCGCGCGCCAAGGGTAAAATCGAGCGCGCTCACCACTTCTGGCAGGAGCGGCTGCCCGCTTACTTTGCCAGCGAGCAGGTTTCCGACTTCGAACAAGCCAACCACCACATCCAGAGCTTGCGCCAGCACCGCAACCAGCGCGAAGTCCATCGCGAACTTCAGATGAAGCCCAACCAAGCTTGGAACCTGGCGCAAAAGGAAAACCGCTCTACCCTACGCCCGGCACCTCGTTGCCCCTGGTGGCCTTTCGTCTGGAGCATTCAGACTACAACCAAGGTGGGTTCTGACGGCCGAGTCCCTATCGGCTCTCAGCGTCTGCGCGTCACCGCCGCGCCGGGCTCAAAGGTCACATTGTGCCAACACACTACCGGCCACCACTCCGTCCTCAAGGACCCACCCAGTTCAAACGCCAAACCCATTATCCTGCTCTCTACCCTGCCAAAATGACGCAGTCTCCTTTTGCTATATCCAACCCTCAATTTGTCTCCTTTTGAAAAGTCCACGACAGGCTTCACCTTTTTACTTGGCACGAACGCCGGTGTGGCGTAGGAATGATTTGTTCTTTGAAATGGATGGAATTGCTCGTCGAGCCACGTCGCTGTTTGGGCGCGCTCGTCGATTCCATCTACTGTTCACGATCCGGCGTCAGGGAACCCCGTGAAAATCGGGGACGGTTGCGCCACTGTAACGGGTTACGAGCTTCCAACCGCAGGTTATCTCTGCGGCCCCAAGCCACTGGTTTTACCTAAACCGGGAAGGCGGAAGCGAGGTTTTCACACCCGAAGTCAGGATATCGGCCTGGTCGTGCTCGTCGCGGCTGCTCTTCGGTTTGGTCAACGGCATGTTGCCCAATCCCCGAAACAGCCAACTTCTCCGTCAAAGAGAAGGAGGAGGCCAGTCCAACAC
>CAYOUO010000124.1:0-6760 GCA_964407155.1 uncultured Hyphomicrobiales bacterium
CATCCGCACCGAGGACGAGCCGAAGCCGGTCCTGATGAAACGCTTCAGCCTTAGCGACGTGCAGGCCGAGGCGATCCTCAACATGCGCCTGCGCTCCCTGCGCAAGCTCGAGGAATTCGAGATCCGCGGCGAGCACGACAAGCTGTCGAAGGAACAGAAGTCGCTGAACGCGCTGCTGAAGTCGGAAGAGAAGCAGTGGGACGCCGTCGCCGACCAGATTCGGGAAGTGAAGAAGACGTTTGGGCCGAACACGCCGCTCGGCAGGCGCCGCACCGGCTTCGCCGAGGCGCCCGCCCACGACGTTGAGGATATCCAGACCGCGATGATCGAGCGCGAGCCGATCACTGTCGTTGTTTCCGACAAGGGCTGGATCCGCGCCATGAAGGGCCACGACATCGACCGTGCGGCGCTCGCCTTCAAGACGGACGACAAGCTCAAGGTCGCGTTCCCGGCCGAGACGACGGACAAGATCATCGTCGCTTCCACGAGCGGCCGGTTCTACACGCTGGCCGCCGAAAAGTTGCCCGGCGGCCGCGGTCATGGCGAGCCCGTCAAGCTGATGGTCGACATGGATGCCGCGGACGATGTCGTCGCCGTCATGGTTCACGATCCGTCACGCAAACTTCTGGTCGTCGCGACCGATGGCCGTGGCTTTGTCGTGCCGGAGGCCGAGGTCGTCGCCAATACCCGCAAGGGCAAGCAGGTGATGGGCGTCAGTGCGCCCGACGAGATGCGCGTCGTCGTACCGGTGGCGGGAGACACTGTCGCCATCCTCGGCGAGAACCGGAAGCTGCTTATCTTCCCTCTCACCGAGGTACCGGAGATGGCGCGCGGCAAGGGCGTGCGGTTGCAGCGCTACAAGGATGGAGGCGTCGCCGATGCCCGCGTCTTTGCAAAAGCCGACGGCCTCACCTGGCAGGACTCGTCCGGCCGCAGCTTCACGCGGCCTCTGTCGGAGCTGAAGGAATGGCTGGGCGACCGCGCCCAGGCCGGCCGCCTGCCACCCCGGGGCTTTCCGCGCCACGGCAAGTTCGGCGTGCAGGTCTAGAGCAGCCCGCCTCCTCACCGGAGCAGTAAGGTTGCGTGCAGGCAGGTGCCGCCCACCGGCATCCGCTACGCCGAGTTATCCCCAAAGTTATCCACAGGCTCCGAATCCGGGCTCTGATCGGCTGTCCGGGTTATCCACAATCCTCCACACAGTGGCCTTTTTGCCGCGTCGAAAAACTGCAGCCCAGCCAATGATTTGGCAACGGGCCATCGCGGGGGCATCAGCTTGCGATCAGAAGTGTCCCGAAATCGTCCACTGAATGTGCTTGCGAAATAACACTTCGTTAATCCAAGGTTGCGGGCGAGGCAGTGGCCTCGTGTTGCGTATGCGTTGCGTAGGGGGTCACCGTGTTCAGGACGAGTCTTGGGTATGGCAGTGCAGCCACGGCTTTTGTCGACCGCCGGGTCGGAGACTTAAAGCGATCTTTCCTCAAGCGAACAGTTTCGCCGCTGGCGCTGGCAGTGGGCATTGCTGCCATAGCGACCGGTGCACAGGCCGCCGGTGAAAACGTCGGCGCTAACCAAACCTACGTCGCGCCGAGCGGCACCACTACGCTCGATTATCTGAACATTGATCCAGCCGGCACGGTTCAGCTCGGTCAGAACAACGTCGTCATCGTCGACGACGATGGGCAGAACGAGACGTGGGGCGGAAATCTCCTCGGCTACATGGACACCAGTGCGCTGGCGAAGACCGGCAACGGCACGGTTACGCTCGACGGCTTCAACAGCAGCGGCGGCGAAGTCCACATCGATAATGGCACGCTCGTCCAGAACGGCGGGACGAACACGATCTGGTATCTGTCGATCGGTTCAAACTTCATACCGTCGGCAAACGGCCACCTGGAGATCGACAGCGGCACGCTCAACATCATGGGTGGGCCGACCGACGGCATGGGAACGCCGAGCCCGGCGCTGCAGGTTGGTGATTTCGGCGGCACCGGCACCGTCATGCAGACCGGGGGAACGGTGAATTTCGACCGCGCCTCTCTCAATATCGGCAATCAGGGCGGGACCGGCACATACACGATCACCGGCGGCACCATCAACTTCGGCGACGGCGGGTTTATCGACGTCGGGCGGAGCGCGGCTGGCAAACCCAGCAGCACGGGCACCTTCAACATCGGCGGCGATGCTGTTGTCGACGTGCACGACAACGGCTCGGAGTTCGTGATCGGCAACCGGCAGTCCGGTGTCACCAACGCCGTCACCAGCAAGGTCGTCCAGACCGGTGGCACCCTGATCATCCGCGATGGCGCACAGCTGTTCCTGTCGGGGAATGCCGGGACGAGCGAATATGATCTCAACGGGGGAACGCTGGAGATCGGCGACAGCGCCCTGCAGCCCGTTTACACGCCGTCGGGCGGCGGTGGCACCTACACGTTCAATCTCGGTGGCGGCACTATCCAGGTCATTGGCAGCGCGCTGAATACGTCGGTGAATGCGACGCTGTCATCGGGCACCACCTCGACCATTGACACTGACACGTTTGGCGCGACCTGGTCGGGCACGCTCGGCGGATCCGGTAACCTGGAGAAGACCGGGTCGAGCACGTTGACGCTCACCGCAGCGGATAGCTACAGCGGCTACAACTATGTTTACGGCGACACGCTGGCGCTCACCGGCAATGGCAGTATCGTCAACAGCAGCGTCGATCTGGAATCGTCGGGCACGAAGTTCGATATTTCCGGCATCACGGCGGGCGGCACCTCGATCAAGGACTTGTGGGGCGCCTATGGCTCGACGGTCGAGGTGGGCACCAAGACGCTGACGTTCGGCACCAGCGCCGACACGACGTTCAATGGAAACTTCGGCACGGGCACCGGCGGTATCGAGAAGGACGGCTCAGGCACGTTCACCTTCGGCGGCACGGCCGGCTACTCGGGCGCGACCGATATCGCCGACGGCTCGTTGCGGACAACTCATTCCGATGCCTTTACGAGCACGTCCTCTTTGACCTTTGGCAACGGTGCGAACTGGGACCTCACGGGCGCTGGTCAACAGCACCTCGCGGGGACACTGGACTTCGGTACGGGTTCACAGCTCGACGTCACGCTTGGCGATAATCACGACCAGATCATCTCGACGAACACGGTTGATCTGACTGGCGCTGATCTCAGCGTTCATGGGGGTGACGGCAATTTCAACATAAGCTCCCCATACCTGCTGATTTCGTCGACGGGCGTTACGGGCAACTTCACGTCGGTGACGGACGATCTGGTATTCCTCAACGTCTCGGCCAACTACGCGACCCCTGGCGACGTCTACCTCGATTTCACCAAGAGTGGCGCAACGACCTTCGCCAGCGTGGGCACGACGCCAAACGAAAAGTCCGTCGGTCATGCGCTCGATCAGCTTCCGATCGGCAACACGCTGTTTGACCAGATCGCCACGCTGACCACCCCCGAAGCGCTTGCCGCCATCGACTCGCTCGAAGGCGACATCCATGCCTCGACCAAAAGCGCACTGATCGAATGGGGAACCTACCTGTCGGGCGCAATCGAGGATCGCCTCAACGGCGCGCTCGGCGGCTGGGCAGGCGGCGGTGCCGACCTCGCTCCGGCGGCCGCACCAGGTCGTCCGGGCGGCCCCGGGCTGTGGATCAGCGGCTATGGCCACACGGCCACCCTCGACGATCCGTCCGGCAACGCCGCCAACGTCCGGGCCGACAATGGAGGGCTGATTGCCGGTATCGATGTCGGATCGGATGGCTGGATCGCGGGCATCGGCGGCGGTTACGACCAGGGCTCGCTCAGTGCCAATGCGCACACGTCGTCGGCCGACATCACCGGCTACAGCGCGGTGGCCTATGCCGCGGCCAAGGCCGGTCTACTCAATCTGTCGGGCGGCGGCAGCTACACCTGGAACGGGATTGACTCGACGCGCACGGTGGTGCTGCCGATGCCGCAGACGCTGACCGCAAGCTACAACGGCCGTACCGCGCAGGCCTTCGGCGAGGTCGGCCTCGGCCTGGGCTGGCTCGAACCCTTCGCCGGCGCGAATTACATTGGGGTCGACACCGACGGCTTCACGGAAAGCGGCGGCAGCGGCGCGATTGCCGCATCTGCGGACAGCGAGAGCGTCGTTTTCACCACGCTCGGTGTCCGTGGCAAGCTGGCAGCCGCCAACGGCTTCTGGGTGAACGGCATGGCCGGCTGGCGCCACGCGTTTGGCGACATAACGCCGGTGCTCGACGGCACCATCCAGGGCCAGGCGTTTTCGGTCGATGGCGTCCCGATCGCCGCGGATGCCTTCGTCGCGGAGGCCGGCATCTCGGCGGCATTGGGCGGTCACACGACGATCGGAGTTTCCTACGTCGGCCAGATCGGCACCAACGCGCAGGACCACGGCGTCAAGGCGAACGCGACCATCAATTTCTAATTCGTCCGCAGAGGGCGAATGCTTCAGGGGGCGCGCCGCAGAGGCGCGCCCTTTTCGTCGCCTCATGCGTCAGGATTTCGACCCCGCCGGCGTGTCTTGCGGGCAGCCACTGTCTCCGCCAGAATCTGGCGAATCTCATGCACGCCATTGCCGAAACCCGCTGGGCGGTCATTGCCGCCATCGACGTCCTGCTCGATCACATCGCGAACGGCCGCCATCGCGAGACGCTGGCATCCTTCACTGGCGATGCCGATTGCGCGCTGTTCGGATCGGAAGAGGGTGAGCGGGCGGTCGGCCCGGATGCGTTACGCGCGTTCTTTGCCGATCTCTACGCGCGGCCCTATCGCGTAATCCTTTCGCTCCCGGAGAAGCGCATCTCGGCGCTCGGCAACGCCGCATGGTTCGCGGGCGAGGGCACGTACCACTTATCCACGGATGATGAAGCGCATCCCTACCGGCTGACCGGCGTGCTCGAACGCCGCGGTGGTCTTTGGCTCTGGCAACTGTTCAGCGGTTCGGAGCCGGCGAAGCCCGCATGAGAGATGACGGAGGGTTATCTCCGCGTCAGTCCACGCGAACCCAGCCGCGCGCCATCAGGTGCTCCTGCGGCTGGAAGCGCCGCTTGTAGCCCATCTTGCGCGAGCCATCGACCCAATAGCCCAGATAAACGTATGGCAGCCCGAGCTTTCGCGCGCGGGTGATGTGGTCGAGGATCATGTAGGTGCCGAGGCTGCGCTCGGCGTAGCGCGGGTCGAAGAACGAGTAGACCATCGACAGACCGTCGGCGAGCACGTCGGTGAGCGCAGTCGCCACCAGCGGGCCCTCGCCGCGGCCGGTGATGCCCGAATCCGGCCCGCGAAAGCGATATTCGACGACGGTGGTGTCGACGTGGCTGTCGCCGACCATCATCGCGTAGTCGACCACCGTCATGTCGGCCATGCCGCCTTCGGCGTGCCGTTCGTCGAGGTAGTCGCGGAAGAGCGAGTATTGTTCGGAGGAGGGGCTCGCCGGCATCTCCGCGCCGATGATGTCGCTGTTGCGCCTCATCACGCGCTGGAAGCTCCGCGTCAACTCGAAGCCGTCGACCACCGTGCGCACCGAGACGCAGGCGCGGCAGCCCTCGCAGGCCGGCCGGTAGGCGATGTTCTGGCTGCGGCGGAAACCGCCCTGGGTGAGGATGTCGTTGAGCGTGGCCGCCCTGTCGCCAACCAGGTGGGTGAAAACCTTGCGTTCTGCACGTCCGGGCAGGTAGGGGCAGGGCGCCGGTGCCGTCAGGTAGAATTGCGGAGTGTCGGTCGAATGCTTCGTCATTGCGGAAATCGGGGTTCCGGAGACTAGAATAGCGGAGAGGTCCGGGCAGTCAAAGCTCGGCGAAGCCTCGAAAATCGGCCGTTCAGCGACGTCTGAGGGCCTCGGCGTTCAGCCCGACGACACCGAGCAGCAGGTCGTGGAGCAGTTGCTTGCGCCGGGTCAGCAGCCCGACGATCAGCACCAGCGGCGTCAGCAGCGCGATGGAGAACCAGAAGATCAGCGCGTGCATGATCGCCAGCAGCGGAAACAGCCGCTGTCCGCTCCAGGTGCGCATCTCGACCCCGGTCACGCGCATGCCGGGCGTTGCCGAGGCGGCGCCGCCCAGCGTCAGCGCCATGTAAACCAGCGCGACGATGGCGAACAGCGGCGGGAACAGCAGCCAGCCGAAGCCGAAGGTGACGAAGCCGAGCACCAGCACCAGCAGCGCGGCCGGAATCATCAAGGCCACGATGAGGATGGCATCGATGATGAAGGCGACGATGCGTTTCGACAGAACGCCGTCGAATAACGCCGGGTCGGTGTCCGGGTTGTAGATGAAGCGATCGGGTTGCGTCGCGTGCGAAGGATCGCTCATGGCGTGTCGGCTCGCCCCTCAAGACGGCAATCCCGCCGTCGCTTTGCGAGAGAATGGTAGCACACTGCCTTCGCTGCAAGCCTCCCACGAACGGGTGTCGCCGGCATGCCACAGCCGTGCGCCAACCTGCCGCCGCCTGTGGATATCGCAAAGCGCGCTGGCTATCATGGGACGCGAGGGGGCCGCTCCCGAGCGGCTTTTTGGGGCTTCATCGGGAGTCGGGCGTCCGTGCTCACGGCCATCGGCGTTCTTTTTATCGTTCTCGTCGCTGCCGCAGCAGCGGCGGTCGTCATGCGCGTTCCTTCTGTCCGCCGCCCGCTTGTGAATGCAGCCGACACGGTCGCGCGTGTCCTGGGCGCCGCGGCGCGCGTTGCGTCCCGGGCAGCGGATTTCCTGCTGACGGGCCGTCGTGGCGAAGTCGCTGCCTGGCGCATCGTGCTGTTCGCC